>NZ_JBAMDI010000065.1:0-58805 GCF_036961695.1 Pseudomonas sp. CGJS7
CACCAGCCGTTCACCGTTGCCGCCGCTACCGTATTCGCGGGTAAACCCGCTCCTACCACGGTGGTGGACACACATCGTGGGTTGGACACAGGCCGTCGCAGGAGCGGGTTCACCCGCGAAAGGGCCGGCCCTGCTGGCCAATTTCACCAGCCGTTCACCGTTGCCGCCGCTACCGTATTCGCGGGTAAACCCGCTCCTACCACGGTGGTGAACACACATCGTGGGTTATGCACAGGCCGTCGTAGGAGCGGGTTCACCCGCGAAAGGGCCGGCCCTGCTGGCCAATTTCACCAGCCGTTCACCGTCGCTGCCGCCACCGTATTCGCGGGTAAACCCGCACCTCAAGGTGGCTGCGAAAACCCAAGAAAAACGGGGCATGCCATCGCTGGCATGCCCCGTTTTCATACAGCTGATGCGTCTCAGGCGACCTTGACGATCCAGCCTGCCGGTGCCTCTACATCGCCGCTCTGGATACCGGTCAGCTCGTTGTAGAGCTTCTGGGTAACCGGGCCGACCTTTTCCAGGTCGTGGAACACGTGCAGCTTGCCGTTGTACTCGATGCCGCCGATCGGGGTGATCACGGCTGCGGTGCCGCAGGCACCGGCTTCGACGAAGCGGTCCAGCTTGCTGATCTCGACATCGCCTTCGATCACGGTCAGGCCCAGACGCGATTGCGCCAGTTCCATCAGCGAGAGGCGGGTGATGCCTGGCAGTACCGAGGCCGATTTCGGGGTGACGAACTCGTTGTTGGCGGTGATGCCGAAGAAGTTGGCCGAACCGACTTCCTCGATCTTGGTGTGGGTCAGCGGGTCGAGGTAGATGGCGTCGGCGAAGTTGGCCTTCTTCGCTTCAGCGCCCGGCTGCAGGCTGGCAGCGTAGTTGCCACCGACCTTGGCCGCGCCGGTGCCCTGTGGGGCAGCACGGTCGAAGCTGGAAATCTGGAAGTTGTGCGGCTTCATGCCGCCCTTGAAGTACGAACCAACCGGGATGGCGAACACCGAGAAGATGAACTCGGGGGCGGTGCGCACGCCAATGTTGTCGCCGGTGCCGATCACGAACGGGCGCAGGTACAGGGCGCCTTTGCCGTGCGGTGGCACGAACTTTTCATTCGCCTTGACCACTTGCTTGCACGCTTCGATGAACACATCGGTCGGCACGTGCGGCATCAGCAGGCGTGCGCAGCTGCGCTGCATGCGGGCCGCGTTCTGGTCCGGGCGGAACAGGTTGATCGAGCCGTCCTTGCAACGGTAGGCCTTCAGGCCTTCGAAGCACTGCTGGCCGTAGTGCAGGGCCGTGGAGCCTTCACTGATGTGCAGTACGTTGTCTTCGGTCAGGGTGCCCTTGTCCCACTCGCCATTGCGCCATACGGACAGGTAGCGTTTGTCGGTCTTGATGTAGTCGAAACCCAGCTTGTCCCAATTAATGCTTTCGTTGCTCATGACACCCTCATTGTCTTGCAAGTGCCCGATCGCTCGGGCTGCTGTTATATGCGCACCATGCCACCTTAATACATCCTTGGCGGATCGGGAACGGCCAGTCACGAATTGATAGGCTGCGATGCTTTTTTTTCGGTGTCTACAACAGCAAGTACTCATCCAGCGCCAGGTTTTCCAGCAATACCGCATCATGGGACGCCACTATCAGCGCCCCGCGAAACTGCCCAAGCATACCTTCCAGGGCTGTCAGCGATGGCAGGTCCAGGTGGTTGCCGGGTTCGTCCAGCAGCAACAGATCGAGCGGCCGTTCGCGGTACAGCACGGCGGCCAGCGCCGCCTTCATACGCTCGCCGCCGCTAAGTAGGCCACTGGGCAGTTCGATACGGGCCGCATCCAGGCCCAGTTGCGCCAGGCGGCTGCGCAATTTCCCCTGGGCCAGCGTCGGGTTGGCTTGGCGTAGGTGTTCGAGCACGCTACGGTTGCCTGCCAGTGTGCTGCAGTGCTGGTCGAGCAGGGCGGTCTCACCAATGAAGCGCACATTGTCGGGCGATGCCGGCAATTCCCCATTCAGCAGCCTGAGCAGGGTGGACTTGCCACTGCCATTGGCGCCGATCAGCCCTACGCGTTGGCCCAGGCACAAGCGCAGGTCAAGCGCTTTGCGGGTGCCATGCGGCAAGCAAAGTGCCTGCAAGGCCAACACTTCACGGCCCGGATGACGCTGAGGTGTGGGCGCTTGCAAGGTAATAGCGCTGTCTTGCTCCACCTCGCGGGCGGCGTCACGTACTTTGCCCACTAGCGTTTGCCGAGCTTCGCGATGGTCGCGGCGCTGCTTGCCAGCAGTGGCCTGGCTGCGCTCCTGCTTGCGGTCGACCAGAATCTTGGCCTGGTTGGCGTGCTTGGCTTGGCGCCCGGCTCGGGCTTGATGGCGCTCCAGGTCTTCGCGTTGGCGCTGCAGTTCACGGGCCTGGCGTTGCTGCTCCTGCTTCAGCCGGGCAAGTTGCTGCTGCGCCTGCGCCGTCTGGTTGGCTTTTTGCGCACTATAGAGGCTGTAGTTGCCACCGTAGGCCTGCAAGCCCAGGCTGGATAATTCGACAATGCGTGCCATGTGCGCCAGCAGGCTGCGGTCGTGGCTGATCACCAGCAAGCCACGGTCCCAGGCTTCGATCATGCTCAGCAGCTGGGCTCGGGCGTTGCTGTCCAGGTGATTGCTTGGCTCGTCGAGGATCAGGTAATCGGCATCGCTGAGCCACGCGCCAATCAATGCCACGCGCATGGCTTGGCCACCGCTCAGGGTTCGTGCGGGCTGGCGCCAGTCGAGTTGACCCAGGCCATTGCCCTGAAGCTGTAGCTGCAATTGCTCGCGCATATCCCAGCGCTCGCCAACGGTGTCGAAATCCTGGGGCTTGATGCTGCCTTGCTCGATGCGCTCCAGCGCCGCAATCACCGGCCCCACTTGGGCCAGGTCGGCCAGCGTGGTGCTGCGCTCGATGACTTGCTGGTCCAGCAAATGGACAGGCCCGAGGCGCCGACAATGGCCGCTGCTCGGTTCACGCCGGCCGGCAAGAATCTGCCCTAGCAGGCTTTTGCCCACGCCATTGCGCCCGACCAGGCCGGTGCGGCGTTGGTCGAAGGTTTCGTTGAGGTTGCTAAACAGCGGCCTGCCATCAGGCAAGGCCAAGGAGACGCTGTCCAGCGTCAGAATCGACGTGTTCGTCATGCACAACTCCACAAATGCCGCGACATCTCCGGAACGAACCGGAGGCTGAAGACTGGCCGTCGAACGGACGGCGGCATCAATGGCGCATTGGACGAACACCTCGTCATTTAGAGAATGCGTAGCCTAACGGACCGTCTGGGGCCGGGTAAAGCACCGGCTGCCGGTTGGGGCTCAGCGCTGCGTCTGCAAGCGCTTGGCCCAGTCTGCGCCGTGGCCGTGCGCGCAGGCTTCTTCACTGTCGAATCGCACATGCCAGGCCGGATGGTCCAGCTGAATGCCGGCTTGCTCCAGCGCCAGAGCGGTAAGTGCCAGCATGCGCGCCTTCGTATCACCGACCACGGCGGCTGCCTTGTCAGCCTCTTGCTCGAATACCCAGGTAATACGCAGGCTGCCCGGAAAGTCCTCGGGGTCGAGGCGATGGGTAAGCCAACTGAAGCCGACAATCTCCGCCTTGGCGGTTTCGCAGGCATCGGTCAGGCACGCGACCAACTCCCGCTCCAGGCGACCCATTTCGCGTTTGCCCAATGCCTTCACGGGTTGGCCTCGTCATCGATCTGCTGGCAAAAGCGCAGGCGGTTGCCGAACGGGTCCCACACCTGCATCTGCAGGCCCCAATCCAGGCGCTCGGCCTCGGGCCGGGCGAAACCGTACTGTTTACCCTGCAATTCACGCTCCAGCGCGTGCAGGTCGTCGAGGCGGGCGAACACGGTCGAGCCAGGGCAGGCATCGCCATGGTGCTCTGAAAGGTGCAGGATCAGGCCATCACGGTGGATCTGCATGTACAACGGCAAGTCCGGGCTGAAGCGGTGCTCCCAGTCCAGGCTGAAACCCAGGAAATCGAGGTAGAACTCCTTGGCCTTGTCGATCGAGAATATGCGCAGTACAGGTATGGCGGGGGCGAGGGGCATGGTGCGTCCTTGACCGTGGATAAGGCGCCACTGTAGCGCACTTGCGCCCAGCGTTGTCGACCGGCCCCGCAGCAATGGTTGACCACCCGCCAGCCACTGCGTAGCCTTGCCACTTCGAGGTTCTTCGGCCTGGCCGAAGCTAAGACGGGAACGCGGTACAAGCCGCGGCTGCCCCCGCAACTGTAAGCACCGACAACGGATCGACACAGCCACTGCGCCAGCGCGCGGGAAGGCGTCATCCCGCCAGCCCGCTGTTCGACTGAACGGGGACATGGAACGGTGCAAGCCAGGAGACCTGCCTCGTCACGTTTTCGACTTTCAACCGGGCGGGGTGATCCGGTGGCGAACAAGCCCGGCCGGCCTGGCCCGCGGCTGTCGTCCTGCATGCCCGCGCCACACTGCCAAGGGCAATGCGACATGAAAACACTGGCCAAGCTCCCCGTCACCATCGTCACCGGCTTCCTCGGATCGGGCAAGACCACCTTGCTGCGCCACATGCTCGACAACGCCCAGGGGCGCCGCATTGCGGTCATCGTCAACGAATTCGGCGAACTGGGCATCGATGGCGAAATCCTCAAGCAGTGCAGCATCGGTTGCACCGAGGAAGAAGCCAGCGGCCGCGTCTACGAGCTGGCCAACGGCTGCCTGTGCTGCACCGTGCAGGAAGAATTCTTCCCGGTGATGCGCGAGCTGGTGGCCCGCCGTGGCGACCTCGACCACATCCTCATCGAAACCAGCGGCCTGGCCCTGCCCAAGCCATTGGTACAAGCGTTCCAGTGGCCGGAAATCCGCAACGCCTGCACCGTCGATGCTGTCATCACCGTGGTCGACAGCCCGGCCGTGGCCGCTGGCACCTTTGCCGCCTACCCGGACCAGGTCGATGTCCAGCGCAAGCTCGACCCTAACCTGGACCATGAATCGCCCCTGCACGAGCTGTTCGCTGACCAGCTGGCCAGCGCCGACCTGGTGGTGTTGAACAAGGCCGACCTGATCGACGCCGAAGGCCTGGCCAAGGTGCGTGCCGAGGTGGCCGAAGAACTGCCGCCGGCGGTGAAAGTGATCGAGGCCAGTAGCGGCAAGCTGCCACTGGAGGTGCTGCTGGGCGTGGGTGCCGAGTCCGAGGCGCATATCGATGGCCGCCGAACCCACCACGATTCGCACCACGATGGCGACGATCATGACGATCATGACCACGACGCTTTCGACTCCATCTCCATCGACCTGCCTGAAGCCGACGAAAGCCTGCTGCTCGATGCATTGACCCAGTTGGTGGTGGAGTTCGGTATCCTGCGCGCCAAAGGCTTCGCCGCCATCCCGGGCAAGCCGATGCGCCTGCTGGTACAAGGCGTGGGCACCCGTTTCGACAAGCACTTCGACCGCGCCTGGCGCGCCGACGAGCCGCGCATCACCCGCCTGGTGCTGATCGGCCAGGACCTCGATGCTGCCCAGCTGGAAGCGCGCCTGCGCCAGGCGCTGGGCGCCTGACCCATGCACCTGCTGCGGACTCAGCCCGGTGGTTTCGTACCGGATGACAGCATTGCCGACCTCGGTCAGACACCCGCCGAGCTGGTGATTCTCTGCAGCGGCGATTCACACCTGGCATTGCTCGCCGACACCGCCGAGCAATTGCCCGAAGACTTTCCCAGCCTGCGCCTGGCCAACCCGATGCAGGTGCAGAACCATGCCTCGGTCGACCTGTATGTCGACCAGGTGCTGCGCCACGCCAAGGTCATCCTGGTGTCGCTGCACGGTGGCGTTGGCTACTGGCGCTACGGCGTCGAACAACTGGTCGAGCTGGCCGCCCGTGGCGTGCAGCTGATTCTGGTGCCGGGCGATGACCGCCCGGACCCGGAGCTGACCAGCCTGGGCAACGTCCGCGGTGAGCAGGCCGAGCGGCTTTGGCATTACCTGCGCCAGGGCGGCAAGGCCAATGCCATCAACCTGTTCAACTGCCTGGCCAGCCAGTGGCTGGGCCGCGACTATGCCTGGGACGAGCCGCAGCCTTTGCCGCGCACGGCGGTCTATCACCCCGCCAAGGGCAGCGCGACACTCGAAGACTGGTACCAGCACTGGCACCCCGAGCAGCCAGTGGCGCCGCTGCTGTTCTACCGTTCGCACCTGCAAGCGGCCAATACCGCGTTCATCGACGTGTTCTGCCAGCGCCTGCAGGCTGCCGGCCTGAACCCGTTGCCGATCGCCGTGGCCAGCCTCAAGGAAAGCGCCTGCCTGGAACAGGTCGAAGCCTGGCTGGACGAGGTCGGCGCCGAAGTGCTGGTCAATACCACCGGTTTCGCCTTGTCCAGCCCCGAGCGCCCCAACCTGCGCCCGTTCCGCCGCGACATCCCGGTGCTGCAGGCCATCTGCGCGCAGGACAACCAGCCTGGCTGGGAAGCCAGCGAGCTGGGCCTGGGCGCGCGCGACCTGGCCATGCACATTGCATTGCCGGAGCTGGACGGGCGCATCATCACGCGCCCGGTCAGCTTCAAGGACATGGCCTGGCGCAGCGAGCGCAGCCAGTCCGACGTTGTCTGCTACCGCGCCCACCCCGAGCGCATGGACTTTGTCGCCGAGCTGGCCCGCCGCTGGGTCGAGCTGGCCCGCCTGCCCAATGCCCAGAAGCGCGTGGCATTGGTGCTGGCCAACTACCCGACTCGCGATGGCCGCATTGGCAATGGCGTCGGCCTGGACACGCCCGCCGCCGCACTCAACATCCTCAAGGCGCTGCAGGCCGAAGGCTACCCGCTGGCCGAATTGCCGGGCAGCGGTACGCAACTGATCCATCAGCTGCTCGGTGGGGTGACCAACGACCTCGACCACCTCGACCAGCGCCCCTGTGCCCAGAGCCTGAGCCTGGCCGATTACCAGGTGGCCTTCGAGCGCCTGCCGCAGGCCAACCGCCAGGCAGTGCTGGAACGCTGGGGGCCGCCCGAACAGGATCCGATGTACCGCAGCGGCCGGCTGATGGTTGCCGGCCTGCGCTTTGGATTGACCTTCGTCGGTATCCAGCCGGCGCGGGGCTACCAGGTGGACCCCAGCGCGGTGTATCACGACCCTGACCTGGTGCCGCCGCACGGCTACCTGGCATTTCACTTCTGGTTGCGTCACGCATTTGCCGCCGATGCGGTGATCCACGTCGGCAAGCATGGCAACCTCGAATGGCTGCCCGGCAAAGGCGTCGGGCTGTCGGCGCAGTGCTGGCCGGACGCGCTGCTGGGTCCGCTGCCGAACATCTATCCGTTCATCGTCAATGACCCGGGCGAGGGTGCCCAGGCCAAGCGCCGCACCCAGGCGGTGATCATTGACCACCTGATGCCGCCGCTGACCCGTGCCGAAACCTATGGCCCGCTGCGCCACCTGGAACAACTGGCCGACGAGTTCTACGAAGCGCAGTTGCTCGACCCTCGACGTGCCCGCGAGTTGCAGCGTGACATCCTCGAGCTGGTCAAGGCCAACCACATCGACCGTGAATTGCAACTGGAAGGGCAACTGGACGATGCGGCGCTATGGCTGCCGCGCCTGGATACCTACCTGTGCGACCTGAAGGAGTCGCAAATTCGTGATGGCCTGCACGTGTTTGGTCAGTCACCTGAGGGGCGGCTACGCCTGGATACGCTGCTGGCGTTGTTGCGGGTCGAGCGTGGCGACGGCCGTGGCGGTAATGCCAGCCTGCTGCGAGCTTTGGCCAAAGCACTGGTGCCGGGCTGGGACCCGCTCGATTGCGACCTTGGGCAGCCGTGGCAGGGCATACGCCCTGAACAGCTGCAGGCCATGAGCAATGAACCTTGGCGCACCTGTGGCGACACCCGCGAGCGCCTTGAGCTGCTGGCACTGCAGGTGATCGGGCAGGCGCTGGAAGGCACAGCACAGTTACCCGACCTGAGTGAGTGGCAACCGGTGCACGCTGTAGTGCAGGCCCTGCGTGAAGCGGTCGCACCCAGCCTGGACGCCTGCGGCACGGCGGAAATGCATGGCCTGCTGGCGGCACTGGCCGGGCGCTTCGTGCCCGCCGGCCCCAGTGGTGCGCCTAGCCGAGGGCGCCTCGATGTGCTGCCCACCGGCCGCAACTTCTATACCGTGGACGTGCGCAACCTGCCCACCACCACAGCCTGGCGCCTGGGCTTCGCCTCGGCCAGCCTGATCCTCGAGCGCCATCTGCAGGACCACGGCGATCACTTGCGTCAGCTCGGCCTGTCGGTGTGGGGCACGGCGACCATGCGCACTGGCGGCGACGACATCGCGCAGGCCATGGCGCTGATGGGCGTGCGGCCTGTCTGGGCCACCGGCAGCCAGCGCGTCGACGACTTCGAAATCTTGCCGTTGAGCCTGCTCGACCGCCCCCGGGTGGATGTGACCTTGCGCGTTTCCGGCTTCTTCCGCGATGCCTTCGGTAACCTGATCCGCCTGTTCGACGCCGCCGTGCAGGCCGTGGCTGCGCTGGACGAGCCGGACGACCTCAACCCCCTGGCAGCCCGCGTGCGCAGCGAGCGGGCCGCGCTGCAGGCTCAAGGCGTGGATGCCGAGCAGGCTGCACGTCAGGCTGGCTGGCGGGTGTTCGGTGCCAAACCCGGCGCATACGGTGCCGGGGTGCAGAACGCCATCGACGGGCGTTTGTGGCACAGCCGCGACGACCTGGCAGAGGTCTACCTCAACCACGGCGGCTATGCCTATGGCGGCAGCGACGACGGCACCCCGGCCCGCGCCCAGTTCGCCCAGCGCCTGGCCAAGGTGCAGGCGGTGCTGCAGAACCAGGACAACCACGAGCACGACCTGCTCGATTCCAACGATTACTACCAGTTCCAGGGCGGCATGCTGGCGGCCTCGGAAACCCTGTCCGGTGCGGTGGTGGCCAGCTACCATGGCGACCACAGCCAGGCCGACCGACCGCGCATCCGTACCCTCAAGGAAGAGCTGAACCGGGTGATCCGTGCTCGTGCGCTAAATCCCAAGTGGATCGACGGGGTCAAGCGTCACGGCTACAAGGGTGCCTTCGAGATGGCCGCGACAGTCGACAACCTGTTCGCCTTCGACGCCACCACGCACCTGATCGACGACCATCATTACCAGGGGCTGGCCGATGCCTATGTGCTCGACCCGGCGACCCGCGATTTCATGCGCGAGCACAACCCCGAGGCCCTTCGCGACCTCACCGAGCGCCTGCTGGAGGCCCAGCAGCGCGGCTTGTGGCAGGCGCCGGGCGACTACCGCGAAGCCCTTGAGGAACAACTGCTCGATGGCGAGGAACAGGCTTGAAATGAGTGAACCCGTACAATTTCCGCTGGCGGCCGTGGTCGGTGCAGACGACCTCAAGCTGGCGCTGTGCTTGACCGCCATCGACCCCAGGATCGGTGGTGTGTTGATCGAAGGGCCGCGTGGCATGGCCAAGAGCACCCTGGCCCGTGGCCTGGCCGACCTGCTTGGCGAAGGCCCGTTCGTCACTTTGCCATTGGGCGCCAGTGAAGAGCGGCTGGTCGGCACCCTCGACCTGGATGCCGCGCTGGGGCAGGGCAAGGCGCAGTTTTCCCCGGGCGTGCTGGCCCAGGCCGACGGCGGTGTGCTGTATGTCGATGAGGTCAACCTGCTGCCCGACACCTTGGTCGATCTGTTGCTTGACGTGGCTGCCAGCGGCACAAACCGCATCGAGCGTGACGGTATCTCGCATCGGCACAGCGCCCGCTTCGTACTGATCGGCACCATGAACCCGGAAGAGGGCGAACTGCGCCCGCAGTTGCTCGACCGGTTTGGCCTGAACGTGGCGCTGGAGGGCTTGCCGGAGCCCGAGGCCCGGCAGCAGATCATTCGCCGCCGCCTGGCCTTCGACAGTGACCCTCAGGCGTTCTGCGCACACTGGGCCCAGGCCCAGGCGCAACTGCGCGAGCGCTGCCACGCGGCGCGCCAGGCCCTGGCCGACATTGCCCTGGATGACCAGGCGCTGGCCTGGATTACCGAGCGCTGCTACGCCGCCGGCGTGGACGGCCTGCGCGCCGACCTGGTGTGGCTGCGCGCTGCGCGCGCCCACTGTGCCTGGCGGGGGGCTGCAGCTATCGAAGAAGTGGATGTCGAGGCGGTGGCCGAATTCGCCTTGCGCCATCGCCGCCGTATGACGCCCCAGGCCAACCCGCCGTCGGCGCCACAGCCGCCTGACCAGCAGCCTGGTGCCGGCAACCCGGGTGAACGGGGCGGGCAGGGCGACTGGGGGGCATTACCGGCACAGCCGGTAGCCAGCGGCGCCCGCCGCGAGGTGCCGAACTGGGCAAAAAAGCCCTGAGCATCCCCCAGCCACCAGCCAACGGGGCGGATGCCAGAACGGGCATAGGCAAGCAGAACGGTACCCGCCGTGGCCTCGTGCGAAATGCGGCGGCCGGCCGGGTAGCCTGGCTGCCGACCTTGCTCAAAGGGCGGCCACGCCAGCGACAGGACCTGTGCTGGCAGCAGCGCCAAGGCAGTCCGGCAGAATTGTGGCTGGTGATCGTCGATGCCTCGGCTTCAACCCGGCGGCATCAGGCGCTGGCACAGACCAAAGGGCTGCTGGCGGCATTGTTCGACCAGGCCTATCGCCAGCGCGCCCGCCTGGCCCTGCTGACTGCCAGCGGGCGCACACCACAGTGGCAGCGCCACGGGCTGAAGGCATCCGCTGCCTTGCAACCCTGGCTGCAGGCCTTGGGGGCAGGTGGGGGCACGCCGCTGATCGCCGCACTGGAACAGGCGCGGCACTGGCTACAGGCGCGGCAGCGAGCCCATCCGCAAGAGGCCTTGCGTTGCCTGGTGTTCACCGACGGTCGCCTGCAGCACAGCAACACCGTGCAGCCGATGCCGTGCGCCACGTTGTTGGTCGATATGGAACTGGCGCCCGTGCGCCTGGGACGCGCGCAGCGTCTGGCAGAACAATTGCAGGCTGATTACCAGCACTTGCAACAATTCAGGGTGATGGATTGAACTGGCAGGTTGCGACACTTTGTCGCAATTGGGAAAGTTGCCACAACAGCAACAGAGAAGTTGTACAAGTGCGTGACCATGCACGCACTTGTTGTGCTGGCCGATATTACTTCGGCATCGACCACGGTTGCAGGTCGTAGCCCTTTTCACACAATTCGGCGCGCACTTCTTCGATCAGGCTGGCCCACTGGGCCGGGTCGGAGTAGATGCGCGACGACACTTGCTTGGCGCCGATGCGGGTGCTGGTCCGGTCGATCACTGCCAGGCTCAGTTCACCAGTACCGTTGGGTGCATCCCAGGCTACGCACTGGAAAGGTTCGAAGGCGTGGTCGGCAATCAGCAGTGCTTCGTTGACACGGAGCGGGGCATTCATGGTTCGGTCTCTCTATGGTCCCAAACATCGAAGTGAAGTCCGCGTTGCTTCAAAGTCGCCTCATTGATCGCGAAGTGCAGCGCGGGGTTATGTCTACTGATGCTCGTTGTTCGTGGGTAAGTCACACATTGGCTGTAAATTTTTTTTCAGGGTCGACGCTGTTCTTGCCTGCGCCGCCATGTGATGTCGATAAAGTGCGAAAATTCCCGTGGCGGTTTGTAAAAAAATGATTCGGCAGACAGACGGTACTGGGAACCGTCAACTTCGTTGCTACTGTTAAACGGGCGCCACAACTTGCTGTTTTACTTCAAAAAACCAAAAACTGGCGCCAAGGATCGGTCATGCAGCAGCCTGCCGCTCAACGCCGTTTGCTTATCGTCGACCCCTGCGACGATTGCCACCGCTTGTTACCTGGCCTGCGCAACGCAGGCTGGGATGTGGACAGCTGTATGCTCGGGGCTGCGCTGGACCACACGTGCGATGTCGGGCTATTGCGCTTGCAGGCTTCGCACCTGAGGCACCCGGACGCGGTCAAGGACATGATCAAGCGCAGCAACACCGAATGGATTGCCGTGCTCAGCGCCGATCAGTTGCGCATGCCGGCGTTCGGTGATTTTGTGTGTGAGTGGTTTTTCGACTTCCATACCCTGCCGTTCGACGTCTCCCGCGTGCAGGTAACCCTGGGCCGGGCCTTCGGCATGGCGCGCTTGCGCGGCAAGGGGGCCATCAAGGTCGATGAGGCAACCCATGAGTTGCTCGGCGAAAGCCGACCTATCCGCGAGTTGCGCAAGTTGCTGGGTAAACTGGCACCCACCGAATCGCCTGTGCTGATCCGCGGGGAGAGCGGCACCGGCAAAGAGCTGGTGGCGCGCACCTTGCACCGTCAGTCGCAACGCAGCGAGCAGCCGTTCATCGCGATCAACTGCGGGGCGATCCCCGAGCACTTGATCCAGTCCGAACTGTTCGGCCATGAGAAGGGCGCCTTCACCGGTGCCCACCAGCGCAAGACCGGGCGTATCGAAGCGGCCGATGGCGGCACATTGTTTCTTGATGAAATCGGCGACCTGCCGTTGGAATTGCAGGCCAACTTGCTGCGTTTTTTGCAGGAGAAGCACATCGAGCGCGTGGGTGGCAGCCAGCCCATACCGGTGGATGTACGGGTGCTGGCGGCCACCCATGTGGACCTTGAGCGGGCCATCGAGCAAGGGCGTTTCCGCGAAGACCTGTATTACCGCCTGAACGTATTGCAGGTGGTGACCGCGCCGTTGCGCGACCGGCATGGTGACCTGTCGATGCTGGCCAACCATTTTGCCCATTTCTACAGTGTGGAGACCGGGCGTCGGCCACGGTCGTTCAGCGACCATGCCCTGGCGGCGATGGGGCGGCATGACTGGCCGGGCAATGTGCGCGAACTGGCCAACCGCGTGCGCCGCGGGTTGGTGTTGGCTGAAGGGCGGCAGATCGAGGCGCAGGACCTGGGGTTGCAGCTGCTCGACCCGGAACAACAGCCGCTGGGCACGCTGGAAGAATACAAACAGCGCGCCGAGCGCCAGGCGCTGTGCGATGTGCTCAACCGGCACAGCGACAACCTGAGCGTGGCGGCCAAGGTGCTGGGCATTTCACGGCCGACGTTCTATCGGTTGTTGCACAAGCACCAGATACGTTGAGCGGCGCTGGGGTACGCTTGCGCCGTTCTTTGAAGCCGCTCCTACACAAGCCCGTGTAGGAGCGGGTTTACCCGCGAAAGGGCCGGGCCTGCTGGCCAATTTCCACCCGCCGTTCACCGTTGTCGCGGCTACCGTATTCGCGGGTAAACCCGCTCCTACAGGGCCTGTGTAGGCGCGGGTTCACCCGCGAAAGGGCCGGGCCTGCTGGCCAATTTCCACCCGCCGTTCACCATTGTCGCAGCTACCGTATTCGCGGGTAAACCCGCTCCTACGGGGCCTGTGTAGGCGCGGGTTTACCCGCGAAAGGGCCGGGCCTGCTGGCCAATGTCCACCCGCCGTTCACCGTTGTCGCGGCTACCGTATTCGCGGGTAAACCCGCTCCTACCGGGAAACCACAAGCCTGCGTAGGAGCGGGTTCACCCGCGAAAGGGCCGGGCCTGCTGGACAATGTCCACCTGCCGTTCACCGTTGTCGCGGCTACCGTATTCGCGGGTAAACCCGCTCCTACACCGGGGGTGGACATACATCGGTTTAGCGGCGAAGAGGCCCTGCCCGGCGAACTCAGTGCGGTCCGCGCGGGATGGTCTTGAGCAAGTCTTCGGGGCTGATATGCCCCACCACCTGGGCCACCGCGCTGCCCGGGGTCGGCAGGTCGATGATGTGGCTCTTCATCTTGCCGATCACATGCATCTCGCACGGCTTGCAGTCGAACTTCAGGGTCAGCACTTCGTCACCCTGAATCAGCTGCATCGGTGCCACCTTGGTACGCACGCCGGTCACGCCCTTGGCCTGCTTGGGGCACAGGTTGAAGGAGAAACGCAGGCAGTGCTTGGTGATCATCACCGGCACTTCGCCGTGTTCTTCATGCGCTTCATAGGCCGCATCGATCAGTTGCACACCGTGGCGGTGGTAGAAGTCGCGGGCCTTCTGGTTGTATACGTTGGCCAGGAACGACAGGTGCGACTCGGGGTACACCGGCGGTGGCGTGGTCTCGGCCTTGCGCCCGCCACGCGGATGCGCCTGCACGCGTGCTGCAGTCAGTGCCTCGATGGCTTCGCGGCGCAGGGCCTTGAGCTGCGAGTTGGGAATGAAGTACGCCTGCGGGGCATCCAGTTCGATGCGGTCGGCGTGGTACAGGGTGGTGCCCAGCTGGCCGAGCAGGTCGTGCAACTGCTCCAGTGCCTGCTGCGGCTTGTTGGCTACGCCGAATGGGCCGTCCAGGGCCACCTGCACGCTCACGCCTTCTTCACTGCTCAGGGTAAGCATCAAGCGCTGCTCGCGCAGAACCGCGTGCCACTCCACGCCGACCCGGCGTTCGGAGGAGGTGCGTTGCAGGGCCTGTTGCCAGTTGTGGTCGAGGTTGCGCGACAGCGGGTGGTTTGGCCGCAGCTTGTGCAGGCCTTCGGGCATTTCGTTGGGCTCGACGCGATAGCGGTAGCGCTTCTGGCCGTCTTCTTCGAACTCGCCACGCGGTTCGGCGATGTTGGCGCGGAAGCCCACCACTTCGCGCTTGACCAGCACATTGAGGCCGTCGCCGTTGGTCAGCGGTACGTCGGTGACCACTTGCATGTCACGCTTGCCGACCTTTTCGACTACGCCCACCGGCAGGCCGGTGAAGGTTGGCGAGTCGAAGGCGCCGATATCGACCTTGCGGTCGGTCACGAAGTAGTCGGTGCTGCCGCGGTGGAAGGTTTTATCCGGGTCGGGCAGGAAGAAGTGTTCGGTACGGCCGCTGGACGCGCGGGCGTACTGAGGGCGGTCTTCAAGGATGGCATCGAGCTCTTTGCGGTAATGGGCGGTGATGTTCTTCACATAGCCCATGTCCTTGTAGCGGCCCTCGATCTTGAACGAGCGCACGCCGGCATCGACCAGGTCAGCCAGGTTGGCGGTCTGGTTGTTGTCCTTCATCGACAGCAGGTGTTTCTCGAACGCAACCACGCGGCCCTGGTCATCTTTCAGCGTGTAGGGCAGGCGGCAGGCTTGCGAGCAATCACCACGGTTGGCGCTGCGGCCGGTCTGCGCATGGGAAATGTTGCATTGGCCAGAGAACGCCACGCACAGCGCGCCGTGGATGAAGAACTCGATGGCGGCATCGGTTTCGGCGGCGATGGCGCGGATTTGCTGCAGGTTCAGCTCGCGCGCCAGTACCAGTTGCGAGAAGCCAGCCTGGTCGAGGAACTTGGCCCGTTCCAGGGTGCGGATGTCGGTCTGGGTGCTGGCATGCAGCTCGATCGGCGGGATGTCCAGCTCCATCACCCCAAGGTCCTGCACGATCAGCGCGTCAACGCCGGCATCGTACAGCTGGTGAATCAGCTTGCGCGCCGGTTCCAGCTCGTTGTCGTGCAGGATGGTGTTGATGGTGGTGAACACGCGTGCATGGTAGCGATGGGCGAACTCGACCAGCTCGGCGATATCGCTGACTTCGTTGCAGGCGTTATGGCGCGCGCCGAAGCTCGGGCCGCCGATATAGATGGCGTCAGCGCCGTGCAGGATCGCTTCACGGGCGATGGCCACGTCACGGGCAGGGCTGAGCAGTTCCAGGTGATTCTTTGGAAGGGACATGTCGTTATATTTTCGGGCTGTCACGGTTTAGGCGGGCATTGTAGCGGTGAAACGGGCTGGCGGCATCATTGGGGTGCCGAGAGGTGCGGGATTGGCTGCGGGTACGCGCAACTGTGGGAGCGGCCTTGCGTCGCGAAAGGGCCGCAGAGCGGCCCCGGCGATTTTGCGGCCAATCAACGATGTCGGGGGCGCTGCGCACCCCGACAAGCGCAGCTCAGCGCTTGGCAGCCATCGCCGTCACTTCCACGCGCATGCCTTCAAAGGCCAGCGAAGCCACACCCACCGCCGCACGCACCGGCCAGGGCTTGCTGAAGAAGCGCTGGTACACCTCGTTGAACGCCGCGCGGTCGGCCATGTCGGTCAGGTAGATGGTCAGGTGCAGCACGCGGTCCATACCGCTACCGGCCTTTTCCAGGGCCACTTTCAGCGCCTGCAGGGTGCATTCGCTCTGCTCGACGATGCCGCCCAGCTCCAGGCTGCCGTCGGCGTGGGTCGGGATTTGCGTGGTGACCAGCACGCCGTTGTACTCAGCAACGTCCGAGGAAATCGACTCGGCGTCCGGGTCCGGGGTGTAGATGATGTCTGCATGTGCCATGGTGTGTCTGCCTTGCAACGGAAGGAAAACGGCAAGCCTACGCGAGCGCACCAGCCCGGTCGAGGGTGCCTCGGCGTTTGAAATGCGCGGCGTTCGCCGTCAGAATCGCAGGCGATTGCAAAACCAGAGGTTTACGTTGAACGAACAGACTTTGTCCAGACGCCTGGAGCGCGTGGCCGCCCATGTACCGCAGGGGGCGCGCCTGGCCGACATTGGCTCGGACCACGGCTACCTGCCGGTCGCCTTGATGCTGCGTGGCGTGCTCGAGGCCGCTGTAGCGGGTGAAGTGGCGCAGACGCCGTTCGCCTCGGCCCAGCGCAATGTGCGCAGAAACGGCCTGCAAGAGCAGGTAACCGTGCGCCTGGCCGATGGGCTGGCAGCGGTCGAGCCGCAAGACCGTATCTCGGTGGTGAGCATCTGCGGGATGGGCGGCGACACCATGTGCGAGATCCTCGAGGCCGGCAAGCATCGCCTTGGCGGCGTCACGCGCTTGGTACTGCAACCCAATGGCGGTGAGCGCGAACTGCGCCAGTGGCTGGCGGGCAATGGTTACCAGATCGTCAGCGAGGAGCTGCTGCGGGAAAACCGCTTCGATTACGAGATCATCGTCGCCGAGCCGGGCAGGGGGGTGTATAGCGCTGAACAGCTGTACTTCGGCCCCGTGTTGATGCAGGAAAAAAGCGAGGCGTTTGTGGTCAAGTGGCGGCGCATGCTGCGGCAGAAGCAGCAGACCCTGGCCAATTTCCAGCGGGCCCGCGATGCGGTGCCTCAGGCGAAGATCGACGATTTCAATCAGCAGGTGGGCTGGATCACCCAGGTGCTGGCCTGACTCACTGCTGCGAGCAGTTGCCCATTTCCCGGTAGTCGATTTCGCGCTTCTGGCCCTGATGGTCGACGTACACCATGTGCGCGGTGCCCACTTGGCAGTCAGCGGCGTTGCTGGCCGGGGTGATGGAGATGACCTTGGCCACGTCCAGCGGCATGCCGTATTCATATTGGCTGCTGACTGGCTGGTTATTGCCGGCATCGGCAAAAGCACCGAACGAGGCGAAGGCAGCGGTAATGGCAAGTACGGCGATCGAGCGTTTCATGACAGGCTCCTTTTTAATGGATGGCTAATGATCTATTCATTGGTCATCCACAATAAATGGGCTAAACCGTGATAGATTCCTGCCTTTAATGCAGGAATAAAACAAGGAGCACCCCCTTCATGGACATGCTGCATGCCATGCGTACCTTCACCCGTGTGGTGGAATGTGGCAGCTTCGCTGCAGCTGCCAATGCTCTGGATATTTCAGCCGCGCAGGTTTCGCGCATCGTTGCCGAGCTGGAGAACCAGCTGCAGACCCGCCTGCTGCACCGCACCACCCGGCGCTTGCGCATGAGCGAGGCGGGTGAGCGGTTTCTGGAGCGTGCTCGGCAGATCATGCTGCTGACCGAAGAAGCCGTGGGCGAAGCGCGAGGGGCGCACCTCACGCCTCGCGGCCATCTGCGTTTGCACTGCCCGCACGGCATGGGGCTGTTGCTGATGCCGCTGGTGGCCGGCTACAACACGCTATACCCGGAAGTGGTGATCGAGCTGACGCTGTCGCAGCGTAACCCCGACCCGCTGGCAGAAGGGCATGACGTGGTGATCACCGTGGACGGTGCGCTGCCGGATTCGCAGCTGATCGCTGTGCCGCTGGGCAACATTTTCAGCATCCCCTGCGCGGCCCCCGGTTACCTGGATACCCACGGTGTACCGGAGCGCCCCGAAGACTTGCACGGCCATCGCTGCCTGCGCATGGCTTACCCGATGTACGAAGGCGACTGGGTGTTCCCGCAAGGGGTTGACCAGTGCGTGATTGCGCCGAATGACAGTTTTTCCACCAACGTTGCCGACGCCATGCTGGTGGCCAGCGAGCTGGGCATGGGCATTGGCCTGCTGCCGTTCTACACCGCCAGCGAGGCGATCGGGCAGGGGCGCTTGTGCCGGTTGTTGGCACCGTATCGGTTGAGGGAGAGTGCGCTGTATGCGATGTATCCGTCACGCCATTACCTGGATGCCAAGGTGCGCACCTGGATCGACTACCTCAAGGAGCAGCTGCCGGCGCTGTTCGAGGGGCATGCCAGGGTGGTGGATGATGAGCGGTATTGGCGCTGAGGCGAGAAGTTTGCTGCGGTGACATTCCTGTGGGAGCGGGCGCGCCCGCGAACACCGGCAAAGCCGGTGCCAGCCACCGCGTCGCCCGCTCCCCCAAAAACCGCGTTGCCTTTGCGTTACAGCGGATAGTTTTTCAATTCCCGCGCAATCAGCATCCGCTGGATCTCGCTCGACCCTTCATAGATCTGGGTAATCCGTGCATCCCGGTAGTAGCGCTCCACCGGGTAATCTTCCAGATAACCATACCCACCATGCACCTGGATGGCCATCGAGCACACCCGCTCGGCCATTTCCGAAGCGAACAGCTTGGCCTGTGACGCTTCCGACAGGCACGGCTTGCCGGCACTGCGCAGGCGGGCGGCATGCAGGATCAGCAAACGTGCGGCGTTCACCTGCACCTGCATGTCGGCCAGCAGATTGGCAATGCTCTGGTGTTCGTTGATCGGCTTGCCAAACTGTATGCGGTCACGCGAGTAGACCAGCGCCGCTTCGAATGCGGCGCGGGCGATGCCCAAGGCCTGGGCGGCAATGCCGATACGGCCGCCTTCGAGGTTGGACAGGGCAATGGCCAGGCCCTTGCCACGCTCACCGAGGATATTGGCGGCAGGAATGCGGCAGTTGTCGAAGGTGACCGCGCAGGTGTCGGAGGCGCGAATGCCCATCTTGTGTTCGCTGCGGTCAACCTTGAACCCAGGGTTGTCGGTGGGCACCAGGAACGCCGACAGGCCTTTCTTGCCCAGCTCCGGGTCGGTCACTGCGAAGACGATCGCCAGGCCTGCACGGCGGGCATTGCTGACGAACTGCTTGGCACCGTTGATGACCCACTGGCCATCCACCAGCTCGGCGCGGGTGCGCAGGTTGTGCGCCTCGGAGCCGGCCTGTGGCTCGGTCAGGCAGAAGCAGCCAATTACCTCGCCGCTGGCCAGGCGTGGCAGCCACTGCTGTTGCTGGTCGGCGGTGCCGTAGGCCAGCAGCGGGCCGCAACCTACCGAGTTGTGGATGCTCATCATCGCCCCGGTGGCGCCGCAGCCGGCGGCGATCTCTTCCACGGCTAGGGCATAGGCGACATAGTCGGTGTAGCTGCCGCCGAAGTCCTCGGGCACCACCATGCCCAACAGGCCCAGTTCGCCCATCTTGCGCACCACGCCATCATCGATCCAGCCGGCCTTTTCCCAAGCCTGGGCATGGGGTGCGATTTCGCCACGGGCAAAGTCCCGGGCCATGTCGCGGATCATGATCTGTTCTTCGCTCAGTTCGAGGTCTTGCATCTGTGTACTCCCGGGCTCACAAGCCTTCGAAGAATTGTTCGACCCGCTGGCCTTGCAGCGCGGCCAGGGTCGGCGGGTTCCAGCGGGGCTGCTTGTCCTTGTCGATGATCAGGGCACGCACGCCTTCGATGATGTCGCCGTGCTGGAACCACTGGCGGTCCAGGTGCAGTTCCATGGCAAAGCAGTCGTCAATGCCCAGCTCGCGCCCCCGGCGCAGCATCTCCAGCGTAACCGCCATGGCCAGAGGCGAGCGGGTTTCCAGCTGATCGGCGGTGGCCACCGCCCAGGCGTGGCTGTCGCCGAGGCTCACCGCACGCAGTTGCTCGACGATGGCTGGCAGGTCGGGCAGGGCGAAGAAGTGGTCGATGGCCGGGCGCAGCTTTTCCAGTGGCGCATCATCCAGTGTCTGGGTGCCGAGCCTGGCCAGCAGGTTTTGCAGGTCCTTGAGCGGGTGGTCGCTGAAGTCGAGCTGGTCGAGGCCCCGGTCGAGGGCAGCGAGCTGATCGCTGGCCAGGTACCAGTCGGCCAGGCCGCAATACAAGGCGTCGGCCGCCTGGATCTGGGCACCGCTGACACCCAGGTAGATGCCCAGCTCGCCAGGGATGCGCGAGAGGAAGTAGCTGCCGCCCACGTCCGGGAAGTAGCCGATGCCGACCTCGGGCATGCCCAGCCGGCTGCGCTCGGTGACCACGCGCAGGTCGCAGCCCTGGGCCAGGCCCATGCCGCCCCCGAGGGTGAAGCCGTCCATCACCACCAGTATTGGCTTGCGGTAGCGGTGGATGACCAGGTCGAGGGCGTACTCTTCGACGAAAAAGGTTTCATGCAGCGTGTCGCCGGCCTTGAAGCTGTCGTACAGCGAGCGGATATCGCCACCGGCACAGAACCCCTTGGGGCCTTCGCCGCGCAGGACCACGGCGCGTACCTGCGGGTTGTCGGCCCACTGGTCCAGGTGCTGACGCAGGCTGCGCACCATGTCCAGGGTCAGGGCATTGAGACCGGCTGGGCGGTTCAGGGTCAGGTGGCCGATCTGGTTGCGGACCTCGGCCAATACATGGTCGGTTGCTGCCGGGGTATGAGCGTGTGCAGTCATTGCGTTCTCCCTGCTTTGTTATTGATTTTCCAAGTGAAGTCTGGAGTTCGCTGGAGGATCGCAGGATCCTGGCATGCGAATTTGCCTTGCACAATCGACAATTGTGCAAGGGTACCGTGCGTTTTTACCTTGTGTGAGGTTAGCGCGCGCCTGTGGAGCAGCCTTTGCCCCCACGGGATTTCGTCCCCCGATTCGGGGGAACCTGCTGGGGGATCCTCCCCAATCCGTTGCGGTTGATCGTACAAGTTATTGATTAATATTGGATTTTTCTTCTGGCACACACCTTGCTCCAGCTCCCGGCAGAGATCCTGTGTCCCGGAGGTGCAGCATGTCGACGCCGCTCAAAGGCCCCATCCTGTCATCACTTGTACTGGCCTTGCTTGGCTGGGAAGCAACCAGCGAGGCGGCTGTGCAGTGCCAGCGCACCCTGGTCGCCAACGTGGTGGCACTGGACCAGCCACTGATGTTCAACCGCCTTGGCGCGCAAAACGCCAACGGCATGATGTTTGCCCTTCGTGAGGACGTGGTGGACGACAAGCAGGTCCCCCTCAGCAAGGGCGGGGCCGCGGTACCGGGCAAGGTCACCCTGCGCCCGGACAAGCGCCCGCGGCCTATCGTGCTGCGCGTGGCGGCCGGTGACTGCCTGACGGTCAACCTGACCAACCTGCTGGATTACAAGGCGAACCCCAACAAGCACGGTATCGAGGCTGAAGAGCCCGAGGGTGAGGCAGAGGGGCCGGAGGTTGAAAACGAAGGCGGCGAAGGCTTTGTCGCCGACGAACAGGTGGCCGAGCGCATGGTCGGCTTCCAGGTCAACGGGATGCAGGCGGTGAACAGCATTGCCGATATTTCCGCCTATACCGGGCGTAACGGCAACTTCTTCGTCAGCCCCGGCAGCACCCGCAGCTACACCCTGTATGCCGAGCGCGAAGGCGCCTTCGCCGCCACCAG
Source organism: Pseudomonas sp. CGJS7 (assembly GCF_036961695.1). NCBI lineage: Bacteria > Pseudomonadati > Pseudomonadota > Gammaproteobacteria > Pseudomonadales > Pseudomonadaceae > Pseudomonas > Pseudomonas sp. CGJS7. The sequence goes on from NZ_JBAMDI010000065.1 coordinate 21,644, forward strand.
CAAAGCCGCTACGTTCGGCGGCGAGGGCACGGCGGGCAACGTCTCCAACGGCCTGTTCGGCCAGGTGGTGGTCGTGCCCAAACTGGGCCGTACCTACCGCAACACCCTCACTGAAGAAGAAATGCGCCTGGCCACCACGGGTCGAACCGCCACCGGCCAGCCCGTGATCGACTACGAAGCCCGTTATCCGCAGGTCGAACCGTGGATCGCCGAAGGCAAGGCCGGCAAACCGATCATTGCCATGGTCAACGGCAACGAGATCATCAGCAGCGAAACCGATGCCATCGTCATGGGGCCCAACCCTGACGGTAGCTTCCCCAGTTCCACTTACCCGCTGGAAAGCGTGGGCAAACGCAACCCGGCGCTGCCCAACCGACTGGAAGCATTCCGTGATTTCGCCTCGCAGTTCGCCGACGAGGTTGCCGGTACCCAGGCCTTCCCTGGCTACTGGGCCGACCCGGTGATGGGCCACGTGCTGGAGCCGGCGCGCGATTCGTTCATGATCAATTACGGCTCTGGTGGGATGGGGGCCGAAGTGGTGGCCAACCGCTTGGGGGTGGGGCCGATGCACGACTGCCTGTCGTGTGCTTATGAAGAGTTCTTCCTTAGCGCTCACACGGTCGGCGACATAGGCACCTTGGTGGATGTACCGGCCAACGTCGGCCTGGAACACATCCGCCCGGGCGAGGTGCCACCGGCCAGCGCCGTCGGGGTCAAGGCCAGCATGGCCCTGTACCCCTCAGAGCCTGCCAACGTGCACCACAGCTATATCGGCGACTTCACCAAGTTCCGCAACACCCACAACGGGCACGAGCAGCACATCTTCCACTTGCACGGCCACCAGTGGCTGTTCAACCCCAATGACGACAACTCCGACTACATCGATGCCCAAGGCATCGGCGCCGGCGTCGGCTACACCTACGAAATCGCCAACGGTGGTTCGGGCAACCGCAACCGCGTTGCCGGCGATGCCATTTACCATTGTCACTTCTACCCGCACTTCGCCCAGGGCATGTGGGCAATGTGGCGGGTACATGACGTGTTCGAAGAAGGCACGCGCCTGGAGGTAAGCGGGCAGGGTGAGAATGGCTTCCACAGTACCCCGTTCGCCCTGCGTAGCGGTAAGCCGGCCGTTGGCGCCCGGGCCCTGCCCGATGGCGAGATCGTTGCCGGTACGCCGATTCCGGCCATCGTGCCGTTGCCCGGCAAGGCCATGGCGCCCATGCCCGGCAAAGTCGTGGTCGTGCCCAAGCTCTCCGAAGCGTTGGTTGCTGCCAACGATGATGACCACGAAGACGAGGATGATGACGACCACGCCAGCGAGGCGCCCGTGCGCAAGGCCGTGGGCTCGCTGGCGCTGGTCGACCGCACCGAGGCCAACCGCAATGCCGACGGCACGCTGAAAAACCCAGGCTACCCGTTCTGGATCGGCGGCATGGAAAGCAGCGTGGGCAACCGCCCGCCAACCCCGCCCCTGGACATGCTCGACCCGGCCCTGGCCCGGCAACTGAAAGACAGTGGTAAAGCCCTGTGGGCCAACCTGGATGCGAACCAGGTCGATGGCTGGGACGGCGGCCTTGGCCGCCATGCACTGGACGGTGTGTCCGCCGGTGGCGTGGCGGAGACCACCACCACCAAACTGGACTTCACCAAGGTCGTGCACAAGGCCAAGCCCATCTACCTGCCGGAAGAGGGCACCGATGTCGAGCAGGCCGCCATGCAGTTCCACGCCATGGCTGAACACCCCAGCTATGCATTGATCCCCGGCAGCCAGCCAGTGGCCAGTGCGTTCCGCACCAACGGCGCGTTGCCGACTGCGGGTGCGCCGTTCTACGAGCCGTGCATGGATGACCGTGGAAAACGCCTGACCCAGTCTTCCGGGGTAGGGGAGTTCAACAGTGGAGAGAGCCTGACGGGCGTGAACTTCCGTGGCGCCTCGGCCTTCACTGCCGACCGCCCACGCATCTACAAAGGGGCCAACATCCAGTTCGACGCGGTGTACAACAAAGTGGGCTACCACTTCCCGCAGGCACGCATCATTGCCCTGTGGGAAGACGCCTGGCCGGTCATTACCAAGCAGCGCCCGCCAGAGCCGCTGGTGATGCGCATGAACACCTTCGACTGCGCGATGTACCAGCACACCAACCTGATCCCGAACATCTATGAGATGGACGATTACCAGGTGCGCACGCCGACCGACGTGATCGGCCAGCACATCCACCTGCCCAAATGGGACCTGACCGCTGCCGACGGCTCGGCCAACGGCTGGAACTATGAAGACGGCATTCTCTCGCCCGGTAGCGTGGTCGAGCGCGTGCATGCCATTCGTACTTACAACGGTTGCACCGAAGGGGATAGCCGCGATGGCACCGCTGCCTGCCCGAAAGCCAGACAGCACCCGTACTTCGGCCGCTTTGGCCGCGCCGACTGGCTGGGCGCACGTACCGCGATGCAGCGCTGGTTCGCCGACCCGCTGGTGAACGTGCATAACGTCGACCGTGGCCTGGGTACCATCTTCACCCATGACCACCTTGGCCCATCGACTCACCAGCAACTGGGCCTGTATGCCACCGTGCTGGCCGAACCGGCCGGCTCCACCTGGTACCACGCCGAAACCGGCGAGCAACTGTACAACCCGGCCACGCGCCAGGACGGCGGCCCGACCTCGTGGCAGGCGGTGATCAAGACCGGCGACCACGATGGCGACGGCAAGAACGACAGCTACCGCGAGTTCTTCCTTGAGTACAGCGACTTCCAGCATGCCTATGAAGCCGGGGTGTACGTAGGCGCAGGGCCGGACGGCATCCCCAATGCCCAGTCGTACCCGGCCACTGCCGACAGCTTCCGCTACGCTATCAATCCGCCCGTGCGTGGCAAGGCGTCGAACCTGCTCGAAGCCATCGTCGAGAAGCGCGGCGGTCTCAACCCAGGTTGCCCCAGCCGGCCATGTCCGCAGGCGATCTCGGTGGATGACCCGGGCATGTTCGTCGTCAACTACCGCAACGAGCCGCTGGCCCTGCGCGTGTATGACCCGAACAAGGTCGGCCCGGACGGCAAGCGTGGCATGCAGGCCGACGGCCTGGCCGGCGACCTCAGCTATGCCCTGCAAACCCGTACCGACCGCGCCATCCCGGCGATGAACCTGTCGCCATCGGCGATTACCTCGGCAGTCGGCCCTACCGGCGGCACTACGCTGTTCCCGCCGCATATCAACACGGCTGGCGCCGAGCCGGGCGACCCGTTCACCCCGTTGCTGCGCACCTATTCCGGCGACAACGTGCGCCTGCGCATGCACGCCGGTGGCCATGAAGAGGAGCACAACGTCACCCTGCACGGCGTGAAATGGCTGCAGAACGGTTCTGGCTTCGGCAACAGCTCCAACTCGGGCTGGAAGTCGTCGCAAATGATCGGCATCTCCGAGCAGTTGGGCTTCATGGCGCCGGTGTCGATGATCTCCAGTTCGGCAGCCACCAACGGCGACTACCTGTACTCGCTGGACGCGGCCTTGGAGGGCTATTGGAACGGTATCTGGGGCATCATGCGCAACTACACCGCGCAGCGTGCCGACCTGTTCCCGCTGCCCAACAACCCGCAGCCGGTGGCCATGCGCAACACCGTGAACTTCAACGGCATCTGCCCGAAAACCACGGCCAACCCGAACGGCATCGGTACCCGCACCACGGTCAAGCGCAGCTACGAGATCGTCGCAGCGCTGGCCAACGACATCCTCGAAAACCGTAACGGCGTCAGCATCAATGACCCGGCGGGCGTCGGCCAGCATGTCGGTGGCGCGCTCAAGGCCAACGGCGGCACCCTGGTGTTCAACAGCCGTAGAACCGCCATCCCGCTGGTGAGCGGGGTAGACCCCGAAGATGGGGAGCCTTTCACCATCGGTGGCCACAGTGCGCCGCTGCATGACCCGACCGCGATCCTGTACGTGCGCAAGGCTGACCTCGATGCCACCACCGGCAAGCTCAAGGCGGGTGTCCCGGTAGAGCCGCTGGTACTGCGCGCCAATGCCGGCGACTGCATCAGCATCACCCTGGAGAACCGCTTACCACTGGTGATGCCAGACCTGCCGAGCACTGCAGTGATGCACAACGTGGTCAAGCGTGACCGCTTCGACAGCGAAGGCTCCACCGCCTTTGCCAACAACCTGATGCGGCCGTCCAGCCACGTGGGCCTGCATGCGCAACTGCTGGCCTACGACATCACCAAGTCAGACGGTGCCAACGTTGGCCTGAACCCGGTGCAGACCGTGCCACCACGTGCCGGCACCAGCGGCGCCTACCCGACCAAGGAGTACCAGTACTACGCCGGCCACCTGGAGCGTGAAGGCAAACCGGTGTCGCAGCTGGGCCGCACGGTGGACAACATAAACACCACGCCTATCGAGTTCGGCGGCCTCAACCTGACCCCGTCAGACTTCATCAAGCAGCCGCAAAAAGGTCTGGTGGGCGCCATGAGCATCCTGCCGCAAACCGCCACCTGGACCGAGGATACTGCTACCCGTACCCAGGCCACGGTGAAGGTCAGCGGCCAGCCGGACTACCGCGACTTCGTCACGGTGTGGCAGCGCGCGCTGAACATGCGCTGGGCCGATGGCCGTCCGGTAGAAGGCATCAATACCGAAGGCAACGGTGCTGCCGGTGACCCGCAAGACAACGGCAACATGGCGGTCAACTACAAGACCGAACCGTTGTGGCTGCGCTTCGGCATGGCGCCCGACTCGCCATTCGGCCGCGCCAATGGCCTGGGCTTTGGTGATGTACCCAACGCCCACATGGCCTACGCCAACGCCCTGGTCGGTGGAGACCCGCAAACCCCGGTGCTGTACGCCAAGCCTGGCCAACCGGTGCGCAACCATATCGTGATGCCCAGTGGTGGCAGCCGCGGCATGGTCTACCAGCTGGACGGGCACGTATGGCCACTGCACAACTACCAGGCCGAGAAGAGCGATGCGGATGGTTACCCGATTAGCCTGCCTGGTATCGGTTCGGTGCGCTTTGGCTACAACCCGATGGCCATGTACATCGGTGCGCAGGAAAGCGTACTGCCAGCGGCACACTTCAGCTTCATGCTGCCGAGTGCCGGCGGTGCCAACGCGGTGGCGGGTGACTACCTGTTCCGCGACTACGCCGCCTACGGCAACCTCTCGGGGCTGTGGGGGATCTTGCGGGTGACCAACGAAGCGCCGCCGGCAACGGCCCCGGCGCAGTGACGGAAGGGGAACGCGAGCATGAATAAAAAGACTCGCCCTGCTTACTTGGGGGTAGTGCTGGGGGTAGCGCTGATCGGCCTGGGCGTGGCGTACGAAAAGCTATGGTGCGACCCGCGCGAGCTGTTGCAGGAACGGGGCGGCCCGCAGGCCTTGCACCGGCTCAGCCGGGACGGCGTGACAGTGGAGTTCGAGGCCCGGCCATTGGCCGGAGGCGAACTGAAGGAGGGCGGCTTCGCCAACATCCGCTTCAAGCTCAGCGACCAGACCAGTGGCCAACCGCTGTCGGGCATGGCCCCGGGGGCGTGGATCGACCCGGCGCAGTCGGCCCCGGCCGGGGACCGCGAGCAGAGCTGCAAGGCGCGGGTGGCGCTGTTTCTCAAGAGCAGCATCGGGGCCCGGCCGCTGCTCGACCTGAACAGCTACTTCTTGCTGATGCTGAACAATGACGCCAGCCTGACAGTGATCGACCCGACGGTGTCGGTGGGGGGCGTGACCAGCACCATGGCCCGCATCGAGCTGCCAGGGCGGCCCATGGACTGGGCGGCCACCAGCGACGACAAGCAGGTTTTCGTGTCGATACCCGAGCGGGGCAAGGTCTCGGTGATCGATACCGAAACCTTTACCCGCGTGGCCGACCTGGACGCCGGTGACCAGCCGCTGCGTGTGGCCTTGCAGCCGGACCAGCATCGGCTGTGGGTTGGCAACAACAGCAGCGACCCGGGCAAAGGCGGGGTAACAGTGATCGACGTGCCGGGGCGCAGTGCCATGAAGCACTTCAACACCGGTACCGGGCACCACGAAATCGCCTTCAGCGCCGACTCGCGCTATGCCTATGTCAGCAATCGCGACAGCGGCACCCTGAGCGTCATCGACATCCCGGAAATGCGCCTGGCCAAGACCATCAAGGTGGGCCCGCACCCGCTGTCGGTCAGCTATTCGGCGCTGTCCCAGGCCGTGTACGTGGTCGATGGCGAGGAGGGCAGCGTACGGGTGTTCGATGCCCGCAGCCATCAGTTGCGCCACACGGTCCAGGCTGAACAGGGCCTGGGGCCGATGCGCTTCAGCCATGATGGCCGCTACGGCATCGTGCTCAATACCCTTGAGAACCAGGCACTGGTCATCGACGCCAGTACCGACAAGCTTATTCACCACATCCCGGTGGCGGCCGAACCGTACCAGCTGACGTTCACCAAAGGCTATGCCTATGTGCGTGGCCTGGCCTCGCCGAAAGTGAGCATGATCAATCTGGCCAGCCTGGGCGAGGGGCGTGCGCCCATCGTACAAGGCTTCGAGGCTGGCCCCGCAGCGCCGCGCCAGGCCGGCGACCTGCCACTGGCCCAGGGGCTGTCGGTATCGCGTGATGACAATTCGGTGTTCGTGGTCAACCCGGTGGACAACACCACCTACTTCTATGCCGAAGGCATGAATGCCCCGATGTCCGGCTACAACAACCGCGGCCACCAGGCCCGCGCCGCCATCGTCGTTGACCGCAGCCTGCGCGAAGTGGCCCCCGGGGTGTATGGCTCGACGGTGAAGCTGCCCGCCGCCGGCAAGTTCGACGTTGCCTTCCTGCTCAACCAGCCGCAAATCATTCATTGCTTCAGCACCGAGGTGGCCGCAGGGAGCGATGCCAGCAAACGCAAAGGCGCGCGTGCCGAGTTCATCGGCCTCGACCAGCCGCTGCCGCAGCACAGCGACTTCACCGCGCGGGTGCGTATTGTCGGTGACGACGGGCAGCCACGCCTGGGCCTGAACGACCTGAGCCTGCGCTACTTCCTGGCGCCATCGTCGATGCCGCGCAACCTGCAGTTGCAAGAGGTGGGCGAGGGGGTCTACCAGGCGGCGCTGAACTTGCCTGAAGCCGGTGCCTGGTACCTGCATGTGCAGTCGCCCTCGTTGGGGCGCAAGTTTGCCGAAGAAAACTACACCAGCCTGCGCGTCTTGCCGGCTGCTGCAACCAACGCCTCCCAGACTGACGTGAGGAATGTGCGATGAACGCCAAGCCTGCTTGCACACTGTTGGCCCTGAGCCTGGCATTCGCCAGCCACCTGGCCATGGCCCACGCCGGTCACGCGCATGACGGCCATGCCGGGCAGCCCCCGGCGGCGCATCAGGAAAAGGCCAGTGTGCGTTTTGCCGATGTGTCGCTGCTGAACCAGGAAGGCATGCCGGTACGTCTGGAGAAAGACCTGGTGGGTGACCATCTGGTGGTCATGGGCTTCATTTACACCAGCTGCACCACGGTATGCCCGGTGGTGTCGTCAATCATGGGCAAGGTCCAGCAGCAGCTGGGCGGCCGGGTAGGCGAGGAGGTTCGCCTGGTGTCGATCAGTGTCGACCCTCAGCGTGACGACGCCAAGCGCCTGCAAGACTATGCCAAGGCCTTCCAGAAAGGGCCGGGCTGGAGCTGGCTGACCGGTACCCCGTACGCCATCACCGAAACCCTGAAGGGGCTGGGCAGCTTCAACGCCGACCTCAGCCAGCACCCGCCGCTGATACTGGTGGGTGACGGGCGTAGCGGGCACTGGACGCGTTACTACGGCTTCACCGACCCGGGTGTATTGATCGAAGAAATCAACCGCCTCAGTGCGCGCCGGGTCCATGCCAAGAGCACTGCCATTGCCGACCATCACGAGGTGCAACCATGAGCACTGCAACCGCCCACCGCGCTGGCATGCGTGCATTCGACTGGCTGGTGCTGGCTGGCTGCCTGTGGATCCTCTCGTCGGTGGCGTTCGCCCACGAAGGCCATGCGCCGCAAGCCCCCGAGCCGCAGCCAGCACCGCAGGCGATGGCCAGTGGTGGCGGTACCCGCGACGCCAAGGCCTGGTTCACCGACACCGTGCTGAAGGACCAGAATGGCCGCGAGCTGCGCTTTTACAGTGACGTGCTCAAGGACAAGGTGGTGATGCTCAACGTGATCTTCACCCACTGCACCGATGCCTGCCCGCTGATCACCCGCAAGCTGCGCGAGGTGCGCGAGGCCATGGGGCCAGCGCTGGCCGCCCAGGTGACCTTCGTGTCGATCAGCAGTGACCCGCTGAACGACACCCCCGAGGCGCTGAAGGCGTTCGCCGCCAAGCAGGGGGTGGACGGGCCGAACTGGTTGTTCCTGACCGGCGACAAGGCCAATGTCGACCTGGTGCTTGGCCGTATAGGGCAGTTCCTGCCAAGTCCCGAGCAGCATTCGACGCAGCTGATTGCCGGTGATGTTGCAGGTAAACGCTGGAGCAAGATTCGCCCGGATGCACCGCCAGCGGCGATTGCCCAGCGCATGCAGCTGTTGACCCAGCCGCTGGCAGGTCGGTAAGTATCATGGGCCGCCTGGGAAACTGGCCTCTGTGGCATCACCTGTTGTGGGAGCGGCCTTGCGTCGCGAAAGGGCTGCGCAGCAGCCCCGGCAGTGGCAGCTCAAGCGCAGAAAGAGGCGAGCACCTTTCGCGACGCAAGGCCGCGCCCACAGGGCTTGCGATATGGCTCACATGCGTGCTTGGCATGGCATCTTCGACCTCAGCCTTGGCCCTGGACTTGACCGACCACGAACAAGCCGGCAAACGCCTCTACCGCGAGGGCGTCTCCAGTAGCGACGCTCAATTGCAAGCCCGGGTCGGCGCCAGTGACATCACAGTCCCCGCCAGCGTGCTGCCCTGCGCCAGTTGCCATGGCAGCGACGGCCGTGGCCGTGCCGAAGGCGGTGTTCGCCCCCCCGGCCTCGACTGGCAACGCCTGGCACTCGGCCAGGGCCCGCGCGAGGCCAACGGCCGCCGCTACCCGGCCTACACCGACAGCAGCCTGGCGCGGGCCATCCAGCAGGGTATCGACCCGGCTGGCAATCGCCTCGACCCGGCCATGCCACGCTTCGAGTTGACCTTGGCCGACCAGCGCAACCTCACCGCCTATCTCAAACGCTTGGCCGAAGAACGTGACCCTGGTGTGGAGGAGGGCGTGCTGCGCCTTGGCACGCTGCTGCCCGCGAGCGGTCCGCTGGCTGAAGCCGGGCAGGTGGTACGCGCCGTGCTGGAAGACGGCGTGGGTCAACTCAACCAGCAAGGCGGCATTCACGGGCGGCGCCTGGAACTGGTCGTAATAGACCCAGGTTCCGACCCGGTCAGTGCCGAACGCGCCTTGCAACAGTTGCTCGAGCAAAAGCGGGTGTTCGCCCTGATCGCGCCATTGGCGCCCATGCTCGACCAGCGCCTGACGACCTTGCTGGCGCCACAGAACGTGCCGATGGTCGGCAGCACCCCGCGCAGCGGCGGCAGCGCACAGATCTTCGACCCGCTACCCGGCTTGCCCGAGCAATTGCTGAGCCTGGCAGAGCACGCCCGTGTGGCGCTGGGCATAGCCCCGGATGAATTACATGTGGTGTATGCCGGTAACGAACACGCCGCGTTGGCCGAGCAGGTGCGCGAGCTTTTACGACAGCAGGGCTGGGCGCCACCCGCTATCCAGGCGTTCGACGGCCAGGCGGTGGACGGGCAGGGCATCGTCTTCCTTGGCCGCGCCCAGGCCTTTGCCGAGTTGGCGGCGGCGTTGCAGGTGGCCGGCCGCGAGCCCTACCTGTTCGCTGCTTCCAGTCAGGTAGCCGGCGCTGTGGCGCGCTTGCCGGCGCAGTGGTCGCAGCGGCTGTTTCTGGCCTACCCCTACGTGCCTGAGGACTGGACCGAGCAAGGCCTGGCTACGCTCGCCGGGCTGCAGCAGCGCCAAGGCCTGGACCCGCGCCAGGCATCATTGCAGGTCAATACGCTGTGCGCGTTGCGCCTGCTGAGCGAAGCGCTGAAGCAGATTGGTCGGGATGCCAGCCGCGAGCAACTGATCGCTGCGCTCGAAGGCCTGCACGATGTGCCCACCGGCCTGACCCCGGCACTGGGCTTTGGCCCTGGTCGCCGCCAGGGCATGGCAGGTGCCCATGTGGTGGCGGTGGCCCTGCCCGGGCCGCGCTTTACTTCGGTCAGCCCCTACCGGCCAGTGCCGGCCAGCCCTTGAGCGGAGGTTGTCATGCGTATCGTATGGTTGTGCCTGTTGCTGGTGCTGACCAGGGCGAGCTGGGCCGATGTGCCGGCGGCGCGGGTCAATGGTGTCGAGATCGGGTTGATGCGCCTGGAGCGCTACTTCAGCGAGTACCTGGACGCCCAGGGTCGGGCGGTGACCAGCATCCGCAATCCAGGCCTGTATAAACGCCTGCGTGACCAGGCGCTGGACGAGCTGATCGACAAGGAGCTGTTGTGGCAGGAAGCGCAACGCCAAGGCATAGCCATCAGCGATGAACAAGTGTCGGCACAGATTGGCGAGGTGGAAGCGGCATTTGGCAGCCCGGCGTTATTCGAAAGGCGACTGGCAGAGGCGGGCTTCGACAGGGCGCAGTACACTGAATACACCCGGCATGAGATGGCGGCCCAGCAAGTGTACGCCCTGCTCAGCGCAGTCGACGCGCCGAGCCAGGGCGAAGTGGAGGCATTTTATGATGCCAACCAGAAGAGACTGCAAGGAGCGCAGAACCAAAGTGATAATCCATTGGTCATACGCGAACACGGCCTGGCCTTGGCTCGGGCAACGCTCATCGGCCAGCGGGAGGCGCAGGCGCGCCAATCCGTGCGCCAACGTTTGCGCGAGTCCGCTAAAGTGGAAATCGCCGACTGAGTCCGTTGAGGGCGCTTCCCCCAATGCTGGGGAATTAAGGTTTGGCAATGTGCCATCATTTTCCCCGGTTGTGGGGAACGGGTTGGGTGTGCCTGTTCAGCGTCTGTCGGTTGCTGGCCGGCACCTTAGTAAAATCAGTGGCTTACAGTGGTGCAACATGACTATTCACGCCTGGCACGAAGCCTGCTCAAGTCTCTACAAGGGCGTACTTCGCAGACCGGGGAACCGGGCAGTACTTGGGAGTCGACCTTGGTGAACAGAGTATTGGTAGTCGATGACGAACAGACTCTTGCGCAGAACCTGCAAGCGTATCTGCAGGCGCAAGGCCTGGAAGTTCATGTTGCCCACGACGGTGCCAGTGGTATCGAACAGGCTGAAAGCCTGGCACCGCAAGTAGTTGTGCTGGATTACCGCTTGCCCGACATGGAAGGTTTTCAGGTTCTGGAGGCTGTACGCAAGAACAGGCAATGCCACTTCGTGCTGATCACCGCCCACCCCACCGTCGAGGTGCGTGAGCGGGCCGCCGAACTCGGAGTGAGTCACGTCCTGTTCAAGCCGTTCCCACTGATGGAGCTGGCGCGTGCGATCTTCGACCTGCTGGGCATCGAGCGCCGGCGCAGGGCCACGGACAACCCGGCCGAAGGGTTCGTCGAACGACGCCAGAACAGGAACGAATCGTTCCCCCTGCAGTTGTACGATGGAAGCTGGGTGTTGGCCGACCGCCGCCGTAACGGCGCCAAGCCACCAGGGCCCGACGACGATCAACTGCTCACAGGGGAATAGCGGCGCCCGCACCCCTGGCCGAGCCAGCCTGCGACGCGCCCCTGAGCGGAGTCGCAGGCCATGCCAGAAGCATTCGATGCAACCCCGGAATCTGCAAAGCCTGCACCGACGTCTTCGCGGGCATGCCCGCTCCCACAGGATGTATGCAGCCCACAGACCTGTGATGTACCTGTGGGAGCGGGCATGCCCGCGAAGAACCCAGCAAAAATTTCCGCCTACCCCCGCGAACTGCTGGCCCAGGCCCGTCTGCAAGCCACTGACGAGCGCCTGCTCGACTGCCTGGAACGCCTGGCCTGCGACACCCCCGACACCTTCACCCAGCGCCTGGGCCTGACCCTGCATTACCCGGTACTCGACAGCCACAGCCTGCTGGCCAGCACCCCACGCTTCGACAAGCTGGCCTTGGCCCAGTGCATCAAGCGCGAATGTGTGCTGATCGAGCAAGGCGGCCAACTGCTGGGCGTGTTCGCCGACCCCTTCGACCCCGCTCGCCTGGCCTGGATCGACGACGTACTGCAAGGCGCGCCGCTTTACCTGGCCCACGCCGCCGACCTGGCCACTTTCCTGGCCCGTCATGAAGAAAGCTTCCACGCAGTCGATGCCCTTGACCACGACGCCGAAGCCAGCAGCGAGGGAGACCCGCTGCAACGCCTGTCGCTGGCCAGTATCAGCGAAGACCAGAGCCGCGTGGTCAAACTGGTCAACTCCACCCTGTACGACGCCCTCAAGCTGCACGCCAGCGACATCCACCTGGGCATGACCGGCCAGGGCCTGACCATCAAGTACCGCATCGACGGCGTGCTCAACGGTGCCGGCAAGGCCAGTGGCAGCGCCTTCGCCGACCAGGTGATCTCGCGCATCAAGGTCATGGCCGAGCTGGACATCGGCGAAAAACGCGTGCCCCAGGACGGCCGCTTCAAGGTGGCCGTGGGCGACCGGCAAATCGACTTCCGGGTGTCGATCATGCCTAGCATCTTCGGTGAAGATGCCGTGCTGCGGGTGCTCGACAAGCAGGACTTGTCCGACCGGGTCAGCGGCGTGCAGCTGCAAGCCTTGGGCTTTGCCGACGAGACCTTGCGCGCCCTGCGTCGATTGGCTGCAGAACCCTACGGCATGATCCTGGTCACCGGCCCTACAGGCAGCGGCAAGACCACCACCCTGTACGCCATGATCAGCGAGATCAACCATGGCGTGGACAAGATCATCACCATCGAGGACCCGGTCGAGTATCAATTGCCCGGCGTGCTGCAGATCCCGGTCAACGAGAAGAAGGGCCTGACCTTCGCCCGGGGCCTGCGCTCGATCCTGCGTCACGACCCGGACAAGATCCTGGTCGGCGAAATCCGTGACCCCGACACGGCCCAGATTGCCGTGCAATCGGCACTCACCGGTCACCTGGTGTTCACCACCATCCACGCCAACAACGTGTTCGACGTGATTGGCCGCTTCAGCCAGATGCAGGTCGACCCCTACAGCTTCGTTTCCGCGCTCAATGCGGTACTGGCCCAGCGCCTGATTCGGCTGGCCTGCCCGCACTGCGCCACGCCCTGCGAACACGATGACGACACCCTGTATGGCTCAGGCCTGACCCGCGAGGGGGTGGCCGGCTGGACGTTCGTCCGCGTCAAGGGCTGCGGCCACTGCCGTGGCAGTGGTTACCGCGGCCGCAGTGCCATTGCCGAACTGCTTCACCTGGATGATGACCTGCGGCAAATGATCGTGGAGCGCCGCCCGCTGGCGCAGATCAAGACGCTTGCCTGCCAGCGCGGCCTGCGCCTGCTGCGGGCCTCGGCCCTGGACCTGGTCCGCGATGGCCGTACCACCCTTGAGGAGATCAACCGTGTCACATTCATCTGACCGTTACTGCGCCGTATTGGGCGCCGAGGGTGTCGGCCTGGGTCGCTGGCACAAGAACCACCACCAATGGCTGGGCAGCCGCGCATTCAGCAGCGACGCCACCCAACCGACCTGGGATGCTGCTGTTGACGGGCTGGCCGCACTGCTGGCCGAGCATGCGGTACGTGGCGCCCAGTTGCGGGTGCTGCTGTCGGCCCGCTACAGCCGCTTCTGCCTGGTGCCCTGGAGTGACGCCATCGGCCACCCTCGCGAGCTGGACGCCTATGCCCGCGCTTGCTTCGAGAACCTCTACGGGCAGCCGTTGGACGACTGGCGCATCGTGCTGTCACCGGAGCCAGCCGGTGCCGCCCGCATCGCCACGGCGCTGCCCGAAGCCTTGCTGCAGCGGCTGCAGGCACTGGGCCGGGAAAGCCGCCTGAGCCTGCGCTCGGTGCAGCCATACCTGATGGCTGCCTACAACCGTTGCTGGTCACAGCTGGAGCAGGGTGACTTCCTGTTCGTGCTGGCCGAGCCGCGTCGCAGTGTATTGCTACTGGCCGCCGGCGGTGCCTGGCAGCAAGTGCTGGCGCAAGGCTGCGCTGACAGCGACCAGGCCCTGCAGGCACTGATCGAGCGTACCTGTGAGCTGTACGGCGAGCACCTGCCGCGGGTGTACCTGCATGCCCCAGGCCGCTGCGACGTGCCGCAACTGGCGGCGGTGCAATTGTGCCAGCCGGCCAGCGAAGCCGACCCGCTGTGCGCCATGTGGCGGGCGGTGGCCTGACATGCGCCGCCTCGACCTGGAATTCCAGCCACGGCGCAGCGGCCCGTTGGTTTGGTCGCTGCTCGTCCTTGCCAGCGCCATGGTCGCCGGGCTGGTGCTGCTGCAGCAACGCTTGCAGACCGAGCAAGTGGCGCTGGAAGCCAGCGTCCATAACCTGGAACTGCAACTGGGCCGCCGCCCGGCCGTCGCACAACCCAAGAACAGCGCTGCCAGCCGGGAGCAGGCTGAGCGCCTGGCACAAATGCGCAGTGTGTCGCAGCAACTGCAACGCCCTTGGCAGCAACTGTTCGCCATGCTTGAAGCCATGCCGCAGGACGACGTCGCGCTGCTCGGCCTGACGCCGGATGCGCGCAAGGGCCAGGTGCGCATTGCCGCCGAGGCGCGCAACCTCGAAGCGATGCTGCAGTACCACCAGCGCCTGGAAGCCAGCGACGAGCTCAGCGACGTGTCGCTGCTCAACCACGAGGTGCTCGCTGCGCGGCCCGAGCACCCGGTGCGCTTCACCCTCACCGCCACCTGGGAGACCGGCCATGCGCGCCCTTGAATCGTTCAGCAGCCTGATCCTCCAGGAGCGCCTGCGCGTTGTCGGCCCGGTAGGCCTGGCTGCCATAGCCGTAGGCCTGCTCGCCATTGGCGTGGGGTGTGCCGGCGTGCTGCCGCAATGGCAAAGCGTACGCGAACTGCGTGCCACCGAAGCGCAGGCCAGCGAACAGGTAGGGCGTGTCAAGCGGGGTGAGCTGAAGATTGCGGTCCAGCCCGAGCAGCAGGCCCTCGACAGCCTGCGCCAGCAACTGCCCGGTCAGCCCCAGGCCAGCGAGTTGATCGAGCGTCTGTACCGCCTGGCCAGCGCCGAGCGCATCAGCTTGGCCCGCGGTGAATACGCGTTGGGTATCGACCCCAAGACCGAGCTGGCCCGCTACCAGATCGTGCTGCCAGTGCGCGGCAGCTACCCGCAGATTCGCGGCTTTATCAAGGGCCTGCTCAAGCAACTGCCGACGCTGGTGCTGGAAGACCTTGAGCTGCAACGCAAGCGCATCGGCGACAGCGAGCTCAATGCCCGCCTGCGCATGACCCTTTATCTGTCGAGGTCGTGATGAACACACAACGTGCAGTCATCTGGGCCGGCTTCCTCGGCGTGAGCGCGGCGCTGGCCTGGGCACCGGACCATTGGTTTGGCCAGGACGATGGCGTCGCGGCCTTCGCGGGTAAACCCGCTCCTACAACAGAAAGCGCTGCGTCCATTGTAGGCGCGAGCTTGCCCGCGAAAGGGCCGGAACAGGCCTCCCGCGACCTGTTCCCAACCCAGCAATGGACCCAACCCAAAACCCTGGCCACGGTCACCGAACAACCCGTGATGACCGCACCTGTCGTCGCCGCGGCCCCGACGGCCCCGGAACTGCCTTTCCAGTTCATCGGCCGCATGGGTGACCGCGACGACCTGCAGGTCTTCCTGCAGAGCGGCGAAAAACTCTACGTCGTGCGCCAAGGCGACGTGATCGAAGACACCTATCGCCTCGATCGGGTATCGGCCAACGAGCTGAACCTGGTCTACCTGCCTTTGCACCAGTCGCAGACCTTGTCTGTCGGGAGCGCACCATGAAGTCGTCAAAGCTGTGCAAGCCTGCTCCGTTTCTGCTCGTGGCGCTGTGCGTGGCCATTGCCGGTTGCGGCTCCAGTGCGGTTCGCCAGGACAGCGACCAGTTGATGAAAGAGGGCCAGTACGAGGCCGGCATCGCTCGCCTGGAAGAGGCCCTGCGCGACGACCCGCGTGATACGGAGCTGAATATCGCCCTGGCCCACAGCCGCCAGGCGGCGGTCGAGGCCCTGATTGGCCAGGCCGACAGCGACCGCGTCCGTCATGACTTCGCCAATGCCCGGATGGGCTATGGTCGGGTGCTCACCCTGGAGCCGAACAACCGCCGCGCCCAGGAAGGCATTCGCCAGCTGGAGCTGATCCGCACCCTGGACGAACGCATAGCGCTTGGCCAGGCGGCGCTGCGCCAGGGCGACCTGTTCGGTGCCGAACGCTACATGCGCGAAGTCTTGCGTCTGGACCCGCAGAACCAGAAGGGCATGACCCTGCGCAGCGACATCGAAAACGTGCAGGCACGCACCGCGCAGCCGTACCCGCAATTGCGCAGCAAGCTCGAGCGGCCGGTCACCCTGGAGTTTCGCGATGCCAACCTGAAGACCATCTTCGAAGTGCTGTCGCAGGTGGCCGGCATCAACTTCATCTTCGACAAGGACCTGCGCCCGGACATGAAAGCCACCATCTTCGTGCGCGAGGTGCGCATCGAGGACGCGATAGCGCTGCTGCTGGAACAAAACCAGCTGCGCCAGAAGATCGTCAACGACAACACCGTCATGGTCTACCCCGATTCGCCGCAGAAGACCAAGGACTACCAGGAACTGGTCATGCGCACGTTCTACCTGACCAGCATCGACGCCAACACCGCGTTGAACATGGTCAAGACCATGCTCAAGACCCGCGACGTGTTCGTTGACGAGCGCCTCAACACCCTGACCATGCGCGACACTTCGGACGCGGTGCGCATGGCCGAGAAGCTGCTGCAGTCGCAGGACCAGTCCAACCCCGAGGTGGTGCTGGAAGTGGAGGTGATGGAGGTGGCCACCTCGCGCATCCTCGACCTTGGCCTGCAATGGCCGAACACCTTCGGCGTGCTGAGCGACGATGGCAACCCGGTCAGCGTGCTCGACCAGCTCAAGGGCATCAATTCCAGCCGCATCAGCATTGCGCCGGCGCCGCAGGCCAAGATCAACGCCCAGGACAAGGACATCAACACCCTGGCCAGCCCGGTGATCCGCGTCAGCAACCGCGAGCAGGCGCGCATCCACATCGGCCAGCGGGTACCGATCATCAGCGCCACCTCGGTGCCGTCGACCCAAGGGCCGGTCATTACCGAGAGCGTCACCTACCTGGACGTCGGCCTGAAGCTAGAAGTGCAGCCCACCGTGCACCTGAACAACGAAGTGGCGATCAAGGTGGCGCTGGAGGTGAGTAATGCCACCCCGCTGGAGGCCACCCGCCAGGGCACCATCCCGGTCCAGGTCGACACCCGCAACGCGCAGACCAGCCTGCGCCTGCACGACGGCGAAACCCAGGTGCTGGCCGGCCTGGTGCGCAACGACCACAACGCCAGTGGCAACAAGATTCCCGGCCTTGGCGACATCCCGGGCCTGGGCCGGCTGTTCGGCAGCAACAAGGACGACATGAGCAAGAGTGAGCTGGTGCTGGCGATCACCCCGCGCATCGTGCGTAACCTGCCGTACCAGAGCCCGTCGGACATGGAGTTTTCCACGGGCACCGAGTCGGCCATGCAGGTGCGCCAGATGGCGCCACTGCCGCCGATGGACGTACCTGGTAATGCGCCGACCACTGAAGAACCGGTTGTGGACAGCCAGATGGCGGTCGCCCCGGTCAACGGGAGCCCCCGGCCATGAACGCCCGGCGTCGCATGCACGGCTTCAGCCTGATCGAGGTGGTGCTGACCCTTGCACTGCTCGGCTTGCTCGCCAGCATGGCCGCGCCGCTGACCGAAACGGTGGTACGCCGCGGCAAGGAGCAGCAACTGCGCGAGGCGCTGTACCAGATTCGCGACGCCATCGATGCCTACAAGCGGGCCTTCGACGCCGGCTACATCGAGAAACGCGTGGATAGCAGTGGCTACCCGCCGAACCTGCAGGTGCTGGTAGAGGGCGTGCGCGATGTGCGCAGTGCCAAGGGCGCCAAGTTCTACTTCCTGCGGCGCATCCCGCACGACCCGCTGGTGGCGGCAAAGGATGAAGACGAAGGCGGCTGGGGCCTGCGCGCCTACGACAGCAGCCCCGACAACCCGCGCGAGGGCGAAGACGTGTTCGACGTGTATTCCAGGGCCCGCGGCAAAGGCCTGAACAATATCCCTTACGGGCAATGGTGACAGCCATGAAACGCAGCAAAGGCTTCACCCTGATCGAACTGCTGGTGGTGATGGCGATCATCGCCACGCTGATGACCATCGCCATGCCGCGCTACTTCAACAGCCTGGAAAGCTCGCGCGAGGCCACCCTGCGTCAGAGCCTGGCAGTGCTGCGCGAGGCGCTGGACCACTACTACGGTGATACCGGCCACTACCCCGATTCGCTGGAACAACTGGTGGAACAACGTTACCTGCGCAACACACCGGTCGACCCGATCACCGAGCGCAGCGATGCCTGGCAGCTGGTGCCGCCGCCCGAGGGTGTGGCTGGCGGCGTGGCCGACATCAAGAGCGGTGCCACAGGGAGGGCGCGTGATGGCAGCCTCTTCGCTGAGTGGTAAGGCCAACGGCGGCTTTACCTACCTGGGTGTGCTGCTGCTGATTGCGGTCAGCAGCGTGGCCTTGGCGGCCACCGGCACGATCTGGGCGAGCGCCGCCCAGCGCGACCGCGAACGCCAGTTGCTGTGGGTCGGTAGCCAGTATGCCCAGGCCTTGCGCAGCTACTACCGCGCCTCGCCAGGGCTGGCCCAGTACCCCCAGGATCTGGCCGACCTGCTGCAGGACAACCGCTACCCGCAGGCCAAACGGCACATTCGCAGGCTTTACCCTGACCCGATCAGCAACAGCGACGAATGGGGCCTGCTGCGCTCGATCGACGGCCGTATCACCGGGGTGTACAGCCGTTCAGACGCCACCCCCTTTAAGCGCAGTGGCTTCAGCGCCGAATGGAGCGGGTTCGAGGGGATGGAGCACTACAGCGACTGGCAGTTCGTCGCCGAGCAGGCCTTTACCGAAAGTGCACGCGGTGTGCAGACGAATGCAGGCCCGGGAGACACGCCATGAAGCGCCTGGCTGCGCTGTGCCTGTGCCTGCTGCTGATGGCAGGGGTGACCACCTGCGCCAGGGCGGGTGCTGAAGACGAGATGCAGGGCTTTATTGTCGACAACACCATCTCGCACATCGGCCACGACTTTTACTACTACTTCGCCGACCGCCTGCGTGCCACCAGCCGTCTGGACTTCAACCTGGTGGTACGCGAACGCCCCGATGCCCGCTGGGGCAGCCTGGTGACGGTGGAGTTCGAGCGTGAAGTGGTGTACCGCCGCTTCCTGCCACCGAACACCACCGAGCTCAAAGACGAGGCCGTCGCCGCCGCCGACCTGGTCAAGCAGCAGATCATTCAACGCAAGCTGCAACGCCTGCTACAGGACACCACCGACTTGGAGAGGGACGAGCTATGAACCACCGCATTCCACGTTGCATTGCCGCCTGCCTGCTGGCCAGCGCCTGTGCTGCCCAGGCCACCGAGCTGGTGTACACCCCGGTCAACCCGGCCTTTGGCGGCAACCCGTTGAACGGCACCTGGCTGCTGAACAACGCCCAGGCGCAGAACGACTACGACGACCCGGACCTCAAGGACCGTGCCTCGGCCTTTACCGGCACCACAGCCCTTGAGCGCTTCAGCAACCAGCTGGAGTCGCGGATGTTGTCGCAGTTGCTGGACAACATCAGCAACGGCAACACCGGCAGCATGGCGACCGATGCGTTTCTCATCGACGTCATCGACGATTCCGGGGCCTTGAGCATCAAGGTCACCGATCGTGCCACAGGAGAAATTTCGATCATTGAGGTCAGCGGCCTGAACCCCTGAGAGGGAAGGGCTTTTATGTTGGGGAGAGAACACCATGAAACGTCTGCTGAGCACGCTGCTGATCCTCACCGCCCTGGGCCTGCAAGGTTGTGGCCTGCGCGAACCGATGCCCGCTGAACAGGACTCGGAAACCCCGACCCTGACCCCAAGGGCCTCGACCTACTACGACCTGATCAACATGCCACGCCCCAAAGGCCGGCTGATGGCCGTGGTGTACGGCTTCCGCGACCAGACCGGGCAGTACAAGCCCACCCCGGCCAGCTCGTTCTCCACCAGCGTCACCCAAGGCGCGGCCAGCATGTTGATGGACGCCCTGAGTGCCAGCGGCTGGTTCGTGGTGCTGGAGCGTGAAGGGCTGCAGAACCTGTTGACCGAACGCAAAATAATCCGTGCATCGCAGAAAAAGCCTGATGTGGCGGAAAACATCATGGGCGAGCTACCACCGTTGCAGGCCGCCAACCTGATGCTCGAAGGCGGCATCATCGCCTACGACACCAACGTGCGCAGCGGCGGCGAGGGCGCCCGCTACCTGGGGATCGACATCTCTCGCGAGTACCGTGTGGACCAGGTCACCGTCAACCTGCGCGCCGTGGACGTGCGCACCGGGCAGGTGCTGGCCAACGTGATGACCAGCAAGACCATCTACTCGGTAGGGCGCAGTGCCGGGGTGTTCAAGTTCATCGAGTTCAAGAAACTGCTGGAAGCCGAGGTGGGGTATACCACCAATGAACCGGCGCAGTTGTGCGTGCTGTCGGCGATCGAAGCGGCGGTGGGGCATTTGCTGGCGCAGGGGATCGAGCGGCGGCTGTGGCAGGTGGCGGGGGATCCAGCTGATGGCAAGGCCACGGTGGACAAGTTCTTGAGCCAGAATCTGCAGCCTTGAAGCAGATTCAACGGCACCTGCGAGGTCGATGTGTGGGCCTTGTGTCGCGATAATGCAGCCATCCACCGTTGTTCGCCGTTCGTTCGGGCGTGGATTACGAAGATGCGCTGGTGCAGCTGTCCACGCTGCTGAAAGGGGCGTTTGCGACCAACCTCAAGGCGCTGGAACTGGCCAAGGGCACCTGCCGTGATCTGTTGTTGAGCAATGACCATGGGTTGGATTCGGCCAAGGCGGTGGTGGAGGCGTTGCTGGATGGGGTTGAGAGGCAGCAGCTGGCTGGGCGGAAGGCGGCGTCGAGTACCTGACGGGGCTTGGGTATTGGTGATAGCGATCGATATCCCTGATTGACCTCGAGGGCCTCTTCGCGGGCTCGCCCGCTCCCACAGGTACAGCGCAGTCCTCAGGGTTGGTGCGAACCCTGGCAAGCCAGCTTCCACAGGGATTGCGCCAGCTTCAAGTAACCTGGCCAGCTACACCCCAATCCATCCACTACCAGATGACGCCCAGCCATTTCTCCCGCACACTCCCACAGGTACAGCGCAGTCCTCAGGCTTGGTGCGAACCCTGTGGGAGCGGGCAAGCCCGCGAAGCAGGCGACGCGGTGGTTCGCACCGGCAAAGCCGGTGATCGCCGGCAAGCCAGCTTCCACAGGGATTGCACCAGCTTCAAGTAACCTGGCCAGCTACACCCCAATCCATCCACTACCAGATGACGCCCAGCCATTTCTCCCGCACACTGCGGAAAATTCCCAAGCCCGTACCCCGTCACATTGCGGGGCACAGCCGGAGTAGAAAATGGCGCGACAACTTATAACAAACGCCCACGACCCGCTGCACGAATCCCGCGAGGCCCGCCTGAAGCTGGCCAGCGAAGGCGAACTACCGCTAGGGATGCTGCGCGACGAGATCGACGCCTCCTGGCGCCGCAGCCTGGGCCACGGCCTGGACTGCCTGCAGGGCGAACAGGTCGGCCTGGGCCTGGAACAGGGCCATGACCTGCGCCTGCTGCTGGAGCGCAACCGCCTGCTGATCGATGCCGTTACCCCCGAACTCGACTACCTGGTCGCGCGCCAGGGCAAGGCTGGCATCGTCATCCTCGGCGATGCCCAGGCCAACGTGCTGGCCATCGAAGGCCAGAAGCACGTGCTGCAACGCGAAGGCCTGCGCGATCTGCACCCGGGCAGTTGCTGGAGCGAATCGCTGCGCGGCACCAATGCCATCGGCACGGCCGTGGTCGAAGGCCGGCCGACGCTGATCAACTGCGGCGAACATTACCTTGACCGCCTGAGCCCGTTCTCCTGTACTTCCGTGCCACTGCGCGACCCGCGCGGCGAGGTGATCGGTGTGCTCGACATCACCCGCGAAGGGGTGATGGCGCAACCGCAGGACAGCCTGTCGACCCTGATGCTGGCAGCCGGCAACATTGAAAGCCGCCTGTTTGGCCTGTGCCACCCGGACCAGTTGGTGCTGGCCTTCCACAGCCGCCCGCAGTACCTCAACAGTGCCTGGCACGGCCTGTTGGCCCTGAGCCTGGACGGCGAAGTGCTGGCTGCCAACGACAGTGCCTGCCAGCTGTTGCAGGTGCCGCGTCACGAACTGATTGGGCGGCGCAGCACCGACCTGCTGGGCGAACGTTCCCCGGCCTTTATCGCTCGCCTGTGGCAGGGCGGGGTCAGCAGCGTGCAGACCGCCAAGGGCGAGTTCTATTTCCGTGCCCTACAGCTGCCGCGCCATGGCCGGGTCAGCCCCAGCACACCATCCAGCAAGCCGGCCTTGAGCAAACAGTCGCCTGCACTCGATGCTCTGGCCGGTGGTGATCAACGCCTGGCGCGCAACCTGCGCATGGCTCGCCAGGGGCTTGGCAATGGCTTGCCAGTGCTGCTGCTGGGCGAAACCGGTACCGGCAAGGAAGTAGTCGCTCGGGCCTTGCACCAGGCCAGCCCGCGTGCCGACAAACCGTTCGTGGCGGTCAACTGCGCGGCCATTCCCGAAGGGCTGATCGAGTCCGAGCTTTTCGGCTACCGTGAGGGCGCCTTCACCGGTTCGCGTCGTGGTGGCATGGTCGGGCGGCTGATGCAGGCCCATGGTGGCACGCTGTTCCTCGACGAAATCGGCGACATGCCGCTCGCCCTGCAAGCACGCCTGCTGCGGGTACTGCAGGAGCGCCGCGTAGCACCCTTGGGGGCGGGTGACGAGCAGGACATCGACGTGGCGCTGATCTGCGCCACCCACCGCGACCTCAAGCGCCTGGTCCAGGAACAACACTTCCGTGAAGACCTGTTCTACCGGGTCAACGGCGTGTCGCTGCGCCTGCCGGCCCTGCGCGAACGCGACGACCTGGCGGCGATCATCCAGGGCCTGCTGGACAAGGCCGATGCGCGTGGCGTAACCCTCGACCCGGCGTTGACCGCGTTGCTCGAAGGCTTCGACTGGCCTGGTAACATCCGTCAGCTGGAAATGGTGGTGCGCACCGCGCTGGCCATGCGCGAGGATGGCGAGCAGGTGCTGACCCTTGATCACCTTACTGACTGCCTGCTGGACGAACTGGCCAGCAGCGCAGCGCCCTCCGGCAGCCTCAAGGACAGTGAACTGGAACAGATCCGCGGTGCTCTGGCGCGCCACCAGGGCAACGTCTCGGCCGCCGCCGAGGCACTGGGTATCAGCCGGGCGACGCTGTACCGCAAGCTCAAGCAGTTGCGCGGCTGACGTGGGCGGCCTGTTCGCAAGGCTGGTGGATTCCAGCGACCCTGTACTCATGCGCCAGGCGTTGGCCTGGCTGTATGGTTTCGTGCGCCCCCATCGGTGTGCCATCGGCCTGTTGCTCAGCTTGTCGCTGGGTGCATCGCTGCTGGCGCTGGCGCAACCCTGGCTGGTCAAGACCCTGATCGATGAGGGGCTGCTGGCCAAGGATTACCAAACGCTTTGGCACATGGCGGGAATCATGATCGGCGCGGGCCTGCTGGGCACTGTGCTGGCTGGGGTCAACCGCTACCTGCATACGCGCTTGTCGGGGCGCATCCTGTTTGCCCTGCGTGACGACCTTTACCGCCATCTGCAGCAATTGTCACCGACCTTCTACGGGCGGCGGCGTATCGGCGACATTCTTTCGCGGCTGGATGGCGATGTGGCAGAGATCCAGCGCTTTGCCGTGGACTCGCTGTTCTCGGCGGTGTCGGCGGTGATCGGCCTGGTGGGCGCGGTGACGTTGATGCTGATGCTGTCGTGGCAGTTGTCCCTGTTGCTGGCGCTGCTGGTGCCGATCGAGGTGCTGTGGCTGCGCTGGATGCGGCGCAAGGTGGAGCGCGAAGTGCGCAACTTGCGTGAGCGCTCGGCGGATGTGTCGTCTTTCCTGGTCGAGACCCTGCCGGCGATGAAGTTCATTCAGGCGGCCAGCCAGCAAGGCCGGGAAGCAGGGCGCCTGGACCAGCTTGGGCAAGGTTACATGCGTCAGCTGCTGAAGGTGCAGGTGACCGAATTCTTCACCCAGGCCATCCCCGGCACGCTCACCTCGTGGTGCCGCGCCTGTGCGTTCCTGGTCGGAGGCTGGTGGGTGATCCAGGGCACCTGGCAACTGGGCGCGTTGATCGCTTTTTCTACTTACATGGGCATGGCGGTTGGGCCGGTGCAGAGCCTGTTGGGCTTGTACGTGGCGGTGCAGCGCATGGCTGTCAGCCTGGGAAGGGTGATGGAATTGAAGCAGGAAGCGGTAGCGGTACATCAGACCGCCAACCCGCAGCCCATCCCCAATGGCCCCGGCGAGTTGCGCCTAGAGGCGCTGAGCTTTGCCCATGAGGGGCGTCAGGGTGCGGTACTGAACAACGTGCAGGTGAGCATCCCGGGTGGCGTGAAAGTCGCCATCAGCGGTGCCTCCGGGGTGGGCAAGTCAACCCTGATCGACCTGCTGCAGCGCTTCTACGACCCGGACGCCGGGCGCATCCTGCTGGACGGTGTCGACCTGCGCGACCTTGACCTGGCTGCGCTGCGCAGGCGAATCGCCGTGGTCAGCCAGGACATCGTGCTGTTCCGTGGCACCCTGGCGCAGAACCTGGCTTATGGCGTGCCCGAGGCCAGCCGTGATGAACTGGAACGGGTGGTGCGCCTGGCGCGGCTGGACAGCCTGGTCGACAGCCTGCCGCTGGGCCTGGATGGCTTGCTGGGCGAGCGCGGCCAGCAGTTGTCCGGGGGCCAGAAACAACGCATCGCCATTGCTCGTGCAGTGTTGCAGGCCCCGGCGATTCTGGTGCTGGACGAGGCCACTTCGGCGGTGGATGAGGCCACCGAACGTGAAGTGATCGCGGCCATCGACCAGCTGTTCGCCGGCCGCACGCGCATCCTGATCAGCCACCGGGCTTCGACCCTGGCCGATGCCGACCTGCATCTGCAACTGCATGACGGCCAGTTGCAGGTACTGGCGCAGGAGGTGATCAAACATGGGCACTGACGTGCGCGTTGGCATCATCGACAGCGGTTGCTCGCCGGAGCAGGCCAACGGCTTGCTGGACGCCCGCCGTTTCTGGCTGGAAGACGGCCAGTTGCGCGAAGGTGAAATGCTCCCCGACCAACTTGGGCACGGCAGTGCGGTGTACGCCAGCTTGCAACACCAGGCTGGTCCTGTGTCTGTGTTGGTGGCCCAGGTGTTCAGTGCCCAGGCCAGCACCAGTGCGTTGCAGGTGGCTGCCGCATTGCTGTGGCTGGTGGAGTCGGGGGCCTCGCTGGTCAACCTCAGCCTGGGCTTGCAGCAGGACCGGCCTGTATTGCACCAGGCCTGTGCCGAGGCTTTGGCCGCAGGTGTGCTGTTGTGTGCATCCAGCCCGGCACAGGGTGGGCCGGTGTTCCCGGCGAGCTACCCAGGCGTCATTCGGGTCACTGGCGATGCCCGCTGTGCACCGGGCCAATGGTCGTGGCTGGGTACGCGACAGGCGGATTTTGGCGCTTACGTGGGCGCGGGTGAGCGGGCGGGTGCGAGCCTGGGTTGTGCGGCGTTGAGCGGCAAGATTGCCGCCTTGCTGCGTGATGCCCAGGGGATGGACCGCCAGCAGGTGCATGACTGGTTGCGTGAGCATGCGGCCTTCAACGGGCCCGAGCGACGGGGTCCCAGCCATGGTTGAGCCGCGCATTGTGGTGCTGGGCGCCGGCCCTGCGGGTGCCGCCACGGCCATTGGCTTGCGGCGGCTGGGTTACACCGTGACGGTGGTGTCGGAGTGGCGCCGTTTCGCGGCAGTTGAAGGTGTTTCGCAGCGGGTGCTGGAGGGCTTGCGGTACGCAGGCCTTGGCGGGGCCTTGAGCCAGGCGGCCATGCCGACCACCCGCCAGGTGCACTGGAACGGCCAGCATCTGCAGATGAACCAGGAGTTTTTGCTCGACCGGCAACGTTTTGACCAGGCGCTGCGCGAAGACCTTCAGCGCGCAGGCGTGAGTGTGGTCGAGGGGCGGGTGCGTGAGGTCGTGCAGGGGGGCGGTCATCATGTGCGCCTGGACGATGGGCAGGTGCTGACCGCTGATTTCCTGGTTGAGGCCCGAGGCCGCCAGGCGCCCCTGGCCGCAGACCGCCTGCGTGGGCCGGAAACGGTCAGCCTGCTCAATGTCTGGCAGGGTAGCCCCGGTGCGCCTGCGTCGGCGGTGGAGAGCCTGGAGGATGGCTGGGCGTGGATGGCACGGCTGGAAGATGGCCGCTGTTACTGGCAAGTCACCCAGGAGGCTGCCGGGCTGCCGGGGAAAGCTGGGTTGGCAGCTTACTGCGTGACGTTGCGGGGCCGCAGCGCGTTGGTCGCCGAACTGTTCGACGATCAGGCATTGATACCGGCACTGGTGCATGCACGCAGCAGTACCGCCATTCTGGCGGGTGAATGTGTCGGGCAGGACTGGATCCGGGTGGGGGATGCCGCCATGGCCGTTGACCCGCTGTCGGGCAACGGGATTTTTCAGTCGCTCTCTTCGGCATTGCAGGCGCCGGTGGTGATCAATACGTTGCTGCGCCGGCCTGAGCGGGCCGAGTTGGCGCGGCAGTTTCACCAGCAGCGGGTCGAGCAGCTGTTCTTGCGTTTTGCCCGCATTGGCCGGGATTTCTATGCCCAGGAACAAAGCCGGGTGGGGCAACCGTTCTGGGCCCGGCGCCAGGGTTGGCCGGATGCGCAACCCCTGCATGAGGCGCCTGATTGGCAAGCGGTGCGGGTTGAGCGGCGGCCTGTACTGCGTGATGGGCTGGTGGATGCGGCCGAGGTGGTGGTGACAGCGGATCAGCCGTTGGGGGTGTGGCATTTGCAGGGGGTGGAACTGGCGCCTGTGGTGCGACAAATACGCAGTGGGCGGCCTGTTGAGGCGGTGTTGTCGGGGCTTGCGGGTGAACAGCAGAGGAGAGTGCGGTGGTGGCTGGGGGAGCAGGGGTTGGTTTGAGATTGCCGGGGCCGCTTTGCGGCCCATCGCGACGCAAGGCCGCTCCCACAGTCCACACAACCCAACCATACAACCCTGTGGGAGCGGCCTTGCGTCGCGATGGGCTGCGAAGCAGCCCCAGGATGTCGGATCAGAAAAAGGTCCCGACAATCAACTGCAGGTAAGTCCCGGTATCCCGCCCACCCAGCTGCGTACCGCCATTGGCAGCACTGCGCTCCGGCTTGTAGAAACCAACCACCGGGCTGATCAGCAGGTGGTCGTTGACCATCCATTTCACATACAGGTCCAGCTCGCGCCCGCCAAGGTTGCCCTGGTCGGTGTCCAGCGTGTCGAAGTCGAAGTACAGTGCGCCGACGGTCAGGTTGTCCCGTGGCTTGCCCTTCAGCGCTACATGGTGCACTTGGCTGTTCTTGTTGAACGGCCCGGCATAGTTGGCTGCCACTTCACCCTGGAACCAGGTGCCGTAGCCCCGGCTCAGGCCATAGAACAGCGGGTCGAAGCCTTCGGAGAAGCGGCTGTAGCGGTAGGTGGCGGTGGGTGACCAGGGCAGTTGGGAGAAGGTCCAGTTGCCCTCCAGGTACCAGGCATTCTCGCGCCCGCCGGTCTTGTCCTGAGTCACGTACTCGGCGGCCAGCTCCAGGTCTTTCACGCCCAGGTTGCCGCGCCCGCGCAGGCTGGCGGTGTCCATGCCGTCGCGGTGCTCCAGGCCCATGATCTGCGCGTAGCGCTGGTCCACGTCGAGGCCGCGGATCCAGCTCAGGCCGACGGTACCGGTATCGGCGACGTGCTCCAGGTTGGCGACCGCCAGGGAAGTGTCGGCCTGGTAATGGTTGTCGGACTTCAACCACATCAGGTCGCTGCGCCAGCCCTGGTTGCCGCCCATGCGCAGCACGGCGGTGCGGTCGAAGGCCTTGCGCGCGGCCAGGTAGTAGGCACCGCCGCGGTCGAAGTTGGCCCCCAGGTCGACCTTGCCCAGGTTGACCGGGTCACCCTGGATCAGGAAACCATCACCCAGGGTGACGACCTGGCGGCCACCGGAAATGTCCACGCCATCTTCACCCAGCGCCGGGAACAGGTTGGCCGAGCGCCAGCCCAGGTACAGGTCTTCGATGGCGGTGCGACGTTCGTCACCCAGGGTCAGGCCGGCGGCGTCGCCATCGCCCCAGGTGGCGGAACTGAGCAGGCTGAAGGCGCCGTAGAGGGTGCCGCTATCGGCCAGGGTCTGGCTGCCGCTGAGGCCGTATTTTACGTAGCCTTCCTGCCAGGCGGTGCTGCCGGGTTGGCGGTTGCCGGCCTGGTTGAAGCTTTCGTCGCTGTGGAAGACGCCGAACAGGGCTTCGAGGTCGGCGTTGAGCCTGGTGCCATCGTGGTTGTACAGCTCGTAGGCTTGGCTGGCGGGGGCGGTTAACAGCAGGGCCAATGTGCAGGCGAGTGTGTGCCTCATGGGGTTGCTCCATGTTTTTATTGTTGTTTTTTTGTTGCCTGTGCCGGCCTCTTCGCGGGTGAACCCGCTCCTACAGGGTATGTGGTACCTGGTGTAGGAGCGGGTTTACCCGCGAAGAGGCCGGTACAGGAAAAAGGATCAGAGCTTGATCAACACCGATTTCAGCTCTGTGTAATGCTCGATGGCCGCTGAACCCATCTCACGACCAACGCCAGACATCTTGTAGCCACCAAACGGCAGCGCCGGGTCCAGCGCGCTGTGGCAGTTGACCCACACCGAGCCGGACTTGATGCGCGGGATCATGCGGTGCACAGCGGCCAGGTCGTTGGACCAGATACTTGCACCCAGGCCGTAGGGATTGTCGTTGGCCATGCCGATCACTTCGTCGATGTCATCGAATGGCATCGCCACCAGCACCGGCCCGAATATTTCTTCCTGTACCAGACGGTGACGCTGGTCCACATCGACAATCACCGTCGGCTTGACGAAGTAACCAGGCCCGAAACCTTCACCCCCGCAGGCGATGGTGGCGCCCAGTTCGCGGCCAAGTTCGATGTAGCCGGTGACGCGGTCCTGCTGCTTGGCTGAAATCAGCGGGCCCATCTGCACCGCCGGGTCCAGCCCGTTGCCCAGCTTCATGGCATTGGCAATTCCGGCGATGTCGGCCACCACATTGTCGAAGTGCTTGCGGTGCACATACAGCCGCGAGCCTGCGCAGCACACCTGGCCCTGGTTGAAGAAGATCGCCGTGGCCGCACCGGCTGCGGCTTCCTGCAGGTTGGCGTCGGGCATGACGATGGTCGGCGACTTGCCGCCCAGTTCCAGGGTGACGCGGGTCATGTTGTCCATGGCCGCCTTGCCGATCAGCTTGCCGACCTCGGTGGAGCCGGTGAAGGTCAGTTTGTCTACGCCGGGGTGGCGGCTGAGCGCGGCGCCGGCGTTCAGGCCGGTACCGGTAACCACGTTGAACACGCCGGCCGGGTAGCCGGCCTCGTCGACCAGCTCGGCCAGCTTGAGCACGCTCAGTGGGGTTTCATCGGCAGGCTTGAGCACCACGGTGCAGCCGGTGGCCAGTGCCGGGCCGAGCTTCCAGCAGGCCAGCAGCAGTGGGAAGTTCCAGGCGACGATGGCGCCAACCACGCCCACTGCCTCGCGGCGTACGAAGCCGTGGAACTGGTCGTTGGGCATCAACGGCATGGACGCTTCGACGGTGCTACCCTCGATCTTGGTGGCCCAGCCCGCCATATAGCGCAGGAAGTCGATGGCCAGTTGCACGTCCATCACCTGGGCCACGGCGGCGCTCTTGCCATTGTTCAGGCATTCCAGTTCGGCCAGCTGACGCGCATCGCGCTCCATCAGGTCGGCCAGGCGCCACAGCAGGTTCTGCCGCTCGCGTGGGCGCATGCGGCTCCAGGGCGAGTCGTCGAAGGCCTGGCGCGCAGCGCGCACGGCGCGGTCGACATCTTCGGCCTCGGCGGCCGGCACTTCACCCAGCACTTCGCCGGTGGCCGGGTTGCGGAACGACAGGGTGCGACCGCTGGCGGCGTCCTGCCAGTCGGCACCGATGCGCATCTTCAGCTTGCGTTCGAGAAAGGCGCGGGTGGCGGGCAGGATGGGCAGTTCGGAAAGCATGGGGCTGTGCCTCTTGTCATTGGATGTGACGGGCACTGGCGCAATGGCCGTGCCAACCTGGGCAGATGGCCGCAAAGCGTTGTGGGCGTTGGGTTTTGCCTGAGCGCAAAGGTGCGATTGCCGGGTTGCGCTGTTGCACATTGAGACGGTGTGAGACGGTGGTGAAACAGTGGCTGTTCGGCCTCTTCGCGGGCCCTGTCTCAACATGAAACACCCTGTCGCGAAATGGCACGCTGCAAATGGCCATCCCGGCTCCTGGCCAAGCCCCGAAAACCGCTTAACAGGCTGAAAGGAAACGCTTTTACCCTAACTGGCACAGTTCCTGTATCACAACCGTCACATGCACACCTGCTGTACCAAAGCGTGCGAAAACGATAAGAACAACAACCGTGGAGGTCTGACCTTGAAGACGACTCGACTCCGGCGGCATGCGGGCAAACTGGCGCTGGTCGCCGCCGCGCTGCTGAGCACCCAGGCCATGGCGGCCGAGCAGGGCCCGAGCCTGTTGCAGAACAAGTGCATGGGGTGCCATATCCCCGAAGGCAACGACACCTATAGCCGCATCAGCCACCAGCGCAAGACACCGGAAGGCTGGCTGATGAGCATCGCCCGCATGCAGGTGATGCATGGCCTTCAGATCAGCGACGACGATCGTCGCACGCTGGTCAAATACCTGGCCGACAAACAGGGCCTGGCGCCCAGCGAAACCGATGGCGTGCGTTACGCCATGGAGCGTCGGCTCAATACCGTCGAGCACTTCGACACCCAGCTCAGCGAGACCTGTGGCCGTTGCCACTCGGGTGCCCGTGTCGCCTTGCAACGGCGCCCGGCCAAGGAGTGGGAACACTTGGTCCACTTCCACCTTGGCCAATGGCCGTCCCTTGAATACCAGGCCCAGGCGCGTGACCGCGACTGGCTGCCGATCGCCCTGCAGCAAGTGGTGCCGGACCTTGCCAAGCGCTTCCCGATGGACAGCGCGGCCTGGGCCGAATGGCAGAAGGCCAAACCCAAGGCGGACGTACTGCCGGGGCAGTGGGCATTCAGCGGTCATATGCTGGCCAAGGGCGATGTACGTGGGGTGATGAGCGTCACGGCCGGAGAGGGCGATACCTTCAAGGTCGAGGTCAAGGGCGCTTACGCCGACGGTACACCGTTCAACGGCAGCGGCTCGGCCATCCTGTACAACGGTTATGAATGGCGGGGCAATGTGAAGGTTGGCGATGCCAACCTGCGCCAGGTGTTCGCCGCGCTGGATGGCGAAATGAAAGGCCGTATGTTCGAAGCCGATCACGATGAGCGCGGCCTGGACTTCAGCGCCGTAAAAGAAGGCAAGGCGCAGTTGCTGGCGGTACAACCGGCGTTCATCAAAGCCGGAGGCGAAAGCGAAATCACCCTGGTTGGCAGCGGCCTGACTGGCAAGCCGGACCTGGGCGCCGGGGTGGAAGTGACCGAAGTGCTGGAGCAGACCCCGACCCTGGTAAGGGTCAAGGCCCGCGCCGCGGCCGATGCCAGGCCAGGGCTGCGCGAGGTGGCGGTAGGTGCGCTCAAGGGCGTGAACCTGGCGGTTTACGACAAGGTCGACGAAGTGAAGGTCGTGCCGGCGTTCTCCATCGCGCGCATTGGCGAGAACGGTGCCTCCGTGCCGAAAGTGCAGGGGCGTTTCGAGGCTGAAGCCTGGGGCAAGGATGCCTATGGCCAGCCGCTGCGTATCGGCTACCTGCCGGCCAGCTGGAAGGTCGAGCCGTTCAACGAGCGTGCTGTCGAGGATGAAGACGTCAAGTTCGCCGGGCAGATGCAGGCCGACGGCGTGTTCGTGCCAGGCGGTGCCGGGCCCAACCCTGAGCGCAAGATGATGACCAACAACGCCGGTAACCTGAAGGTCATCGCCACGCTGGCCGACGGTGGCCAGACCGGCGAAGGGCACATGATCGTCACCGTACAGCGCTGGAACAACCCGCCGCTGCCGTAACGGCAGGCTGCAACGGTTTTCCAACGGATCGATTATCGGGAGGTCGCCATGGGCGTACTACTGAACCTGGTCGAACGCAACCTGCACGAAGTACAGGTTGATGCCGACCGCATGCTGTTCCATATCCCCAGCAGTTCGCTGTTCACCGCTGACGCGGTGACCGGCGGCATCATCGACACCTTGCGCCAGCAAGGCTGCTCGGCCGAGGAGCTGATGCAGCGCCTTGGCCAGCAGTTTGCCGGCGAGGATATCCAGGACACCCTGCGCGAACTGATCGCGCTGGAGCTGGTCAGCGACGGCTCGCCGCTGACCCCGGAAATCGCCCTCAGGCAAGTCGAGCGCACCGCGCTCAACACCGTGGTGCTTAACGTCAACACCGGTTGCAACCTCAGCTGCACCTATTGCTACAAGGAAGACCTGGACAAGCCTTCCGCCGGCAAGAAGATGAGTACCGCCACCGCCGAAGCCTCGGTGGAGATGCTGCTCAAGGAGTCACCCAACGAGCAGCGCTATAGCGTGGTGTTCTTCGGTGGCGAACCGCTGTCCAACCGGCCGTTGATCGAGCACATGGTGGCTTACTGCGAGCGGCGGTTCGCCGAGGCGGGTAAGCAGGTGGAGTTCATCATGACCACCAACGCTACCTTGCTGACCGAAGAAATCATCGATTGGCTCAACGCCCACCGCTTTGGCCTGTCGATCAGCATCGATGGCCCCAAGACCGTGCACGACCGCAACCGTATCACCGTGGGCGGGCAGGGCACCTATGACGTGGTGCGGCGCAAGGCCGACCTGCTGCTGTCACGCTACACCAGCCGGCCGGTGGGCGCGCGGGTCACGCTGACCCGTGGCATTACCGACGTTGAAACCATCTGGAACCACCTGTTCAACGAAATGGGTTTCGCCGAGGTCGGCTTTGCCCCGGTTACCTCTGGCGACATGGCCGACTTCAACCTTACTGGCGAAGAGCTGGTGCAGGTCTTCGCCAACATGAAGGCCCTCGGCCGGCGCTACCTGGAGGCGGCACTCGAGCACCGCAACATCGGGTTCTCCAACTTGCATCAGTTGATCACCGACATCCACGAAGGCCACAAGAAGGCCCTGCCGTGTGGCGCCGGGTTGAAGATGCTGGCAGTGGACCACGAAGGTGAGCTGAACCTGTGCCACCGCTTCACCGGCTCCAGCCTGCCCACCTTCGGTAACGTGCACCAGGGCGTGAAGCAGGCGCAGCTCAACGACTTCCTGTCCCAGCGCCTGGACCGCAGCAACACCGGCTGTGAAAGCTGTCGCATCCGCAACCTGTGCTCCGGCGGCTGCTATCACGAAAGCTATGCGCGCTACGGCGACCCGCAGCACCCGACCTATCACTACTGCGAACTGATGCGCGACTGGGTGGACTTCGGTATTGAAGTCTACAGCCGCATCATGGCCGCCAACCCGGCCTTCATCGATCGCTACATCACCCCGCGGAAGGCGCATTGACATGAAGCACTTGAAGCCCCTGAACAACAAGGCGCGCATCCTGGAGCAGGCCGCCGCCGAAGACCGTGTCGAAGAAGTGATGGCAATGAGCGCGGTGGCAGGCTGCACGGCCACTACCGACCCGGGCTGGGAGGTGGACGCCTTTGGCGGCGTGAGCTCGCTGTGCCAGCCGATGGAAGCTGACCTTTATGGTTGTTCCGACCCTTGCTGGTGGCCGGCCCAGGTGCCGGACATGATGAGCACCTACCAGGACTGGAACGCCCAGGCGTCCAACTCGGCAGAGGACTGGCGCAACCTCGGCACCGTGTTCCCGAAAGACAAGTGACGGCCCAACAAGAATGACAAGGGGAAACCGCATGAAAGCTGGACGCTGCGCGCCATTGGCGCTCACCATCGCCGCCATGGCTTGCGCCGGGCAGGCACAGGCCGACGACACTGGCCCGGCACTCAAGGCTGGCCACGAATACATGATCGTGACCAACTACCCGAACAACCTGCATGTGGTCGATGTGGCCAGTGACACGGTCTACAAGAGCTGCCGGATGCCCGACAAGTTCGGCCCTGGCACCGCAATGATGGCGCCGGACAACCGCACCGCCTACGTACTCAACAACCATTACGGCGACATCTACGGCATCGACCTGGACACTTGCAAGAACACCTTCCACGCCAACCTGTCCAGCGTAGCCGGTGAAGTCGGCCGGTCGATCTATTCGTTCGCCATCAGCCCAGACGGCAAAGAGGTGTATGCCACGGTCAACCCGACCCAGAGGCTGAACGACCATTACGTGGTCAAACCACCGCGGCTGGAGGTGTTCAGCACCGCTGATGGCCTTCAGGCCAAGCCCGTACGCACCTTCCCGATGCCGCGCCAGGTGTACCTGATGCGCGCCTCCGACGATGGCAGCCTGTACGTTGCCGGGCCGGACATTTACAAGATGGACGTGAAGACCGGCAAGTACTCGGTAGCCCTGCCGCTGCGCAACTGGAACCG
The DNA here is from genome assembly GCF_036961695.1 of Pseudomonas sp. CGJS7. Taxonomy (NCBI): domain Bacteria; kingdom Pseudomonadati; phylum Pseudomonadota; class Gammaproteobacteria; order Pseudomonadales; family Pseudomonadaceae; genus Pseudomonas; species Pseudomonas sp. CGJS7. The sequence continues at coordinate 56,329 of NZ_JBAMDI010000065.1, forward strand.
AAAAGGCTACAGCGCCCCGGACGTGCTGTACTTCTGGCCGCACCAGAGCCCGCGCCATGAGTTCACCATGCTGTACACCATTGCCAGGTTCAAGGATGACAAGCAGGACCCGGCCACCGCCGAACCGCTGTATGGCTACCTGAGCATCGACCTGAAGACCGGTAAGACCCACACCCAGGAGTTCGCCGACCTGACCGAGCTGTACTTCACCGGCCTGCGCTCGCCCAAGGACCCGAACCAGATCTACGGCGTGCTCAACCGCCTGGCCAAGTACGACATCAAACAGCGCAAGCTGATCAAGGCGGCTAATCTGGAGCACACCTACTACTGCGTGACGTTCGACAAGAAGGGCGACAAGCTTTACCTGGGCGGCACCTTCAATGACCTGGCGGTGTTCAACCCGGATACGCTGGAAAAGGTGAAGAACATCAAGTTGCCGGGTGGTGACATGTCTACCACGACGCCGCAGGTGTTCGTTCGCTAAACCGGTGTGTGCTTCTTCGCGGGTAAACCCGCGCCTACGAAAACCTCCACAGGCCCCAAATGTGGCGCCGTCCTGTGTAGGAGCGGGTTCACCCGCGAAGAGGCCAGCACAGAAAACACAAGAACAACAAGAGAACGCCCATGCCCCAGCCAAGCTACACCCAGGGCAACCAGGACAAGCCCCTGCTGACCCAATGCATCGGCGACGCCTTCGACGCCACCGTGGCCCGCTTCCCCGACCGTGAGGCGCTGGTGGTTCACCATCAGGCCCTGCGCTACACGTGGCGGCAACTGGCCGACGCCGTCGACCAGCACGCCCGCGCGCTGATGGCCCTGGGCGTGCAGCCCGGTGACCGTCTTGGCATCTGGGCACCCAACTGCGCCGAGTGGTGCATTACCCAGTTCGCCAGCGCCAAGGTCGGAGCGATCCTGGTCAACATCAACCCGGCCTACCGCTCCAGCGAACTGGACTATGCCCTTGGCCAGTCCGGCTGCCGCTGGGTGATCTGTGCCGACGCATTCAAGACCTCCGATTACCACGCCATGCTGCAGGGCCTGCTCCCGGGCCTGGCCAGCAGCCAACCGGGTGCGCTGATCTGCGAGCGGTTCCCCGAACTGCGTGGCGTGGTCAGCCTGGCGCTGTCGCCACCGCGGGGGTTTCTGGCCTGGCACGCATTGCAGGCCCGTGCCGAGGCCGTCAGCGGCGAGGCCCTGGCCGCACGCCAGGCACAATTGCGTTGCGACGACCCGATCAACATCCAGTACACCTCAGGCACCACCGGTTTCCCCAAGGGGGCCACCCTTAGCCACAGCAATATCCTCAACAACGGGTACATGGTCGGTGAAAGCCTGGGCCTTACCGAGCAAGATCGGCTGGTGGTGCCGGTGCCGCTTTACCACTGCTTTGGCATGGTCATGGCCAACCTTGGCTGCATGACCCACGGCAGCGCACTGATTTACCCCAGCGATGCCTTCGACCCGCTGGCCACGCTGCGCGCAGTGGCGCAGGAAAAAGCCACTGCGCTGTATGGCGTACCGACCATGTTCATTGCCGAACTGGACCATCCGCAGCGTGGTGAATTCGACCTGTCGAGCCTGCGCACCGGGATCATGGCCGGCGCGACCTGCCCGATCGAGGTGATGCGCCGGGTGATTGGCGAGATGCACATGGCCGAAGTGCAGATTGCCTATGGCATGACCGAGACCAGCCCGGTGTCCTTGCAGACCGGTGCCGCTGACGACCTGGAGCGTCGCGTGACCAGCGTCGGTCGCACCCAGCCCCGGCTGGAGAGCAAGGTGGTGGACGCTGAAGGCAACACTGTCCCGCGTGGTGAGATCGGCGAACTGTGCACCCGCGGCTACAGCGTGATGCTGGGTTACTGGAACAACCCCAAAGCCACCGCCGAGAGCATCGACGCAGAGGGCTGGATGCACACCGGCGACCTGGCGGTGATGGACGAGCAGGGCTATGTGCGTATTGTCGGGCGCAGCAAGGACATGATCATTCGCGGCGGCGAGAACATTTACCCGCGCGAGCTGGAGGAGTTCTTCTTCACCCACCCGGCGGTGGCCGATGTGCAGGTGATTGGCGTGCCCTGCAGCAAGTACGGTGAAGAGATCGTGGCCTGGGTGCGGCTGCACCCGGGGCATGCTGTCAGTGAGGTAGAGTTGCGTGAGTGGGCGAGGGCACGGATTGCGCACTTCAAGGTGCCCCGGTATTTCCGTTTTGTCGACGAGTTCCCGATGACGGTGACGGGCAAGGTGCAGAAATTCCGGATGCGCGAGATCAGTGTCGAAGAGCTGTCTGCCAGATGACCTTTTACGCGCGCAAGGTGAAAGCAACAGCCTTGTGCGCGGTAGCCTGTAGGAGCGGGTTTACTCGCGAAAGGGCCGGCCCTGCTGGCCAATCCCCACCCGCCGTTCACTGTTGCCGCCGCTACCGTATTCGCGGGTAAACCCGCTCCTACGCCGGATCGGGGTGGACACAGGTCGGT
>NZ_JBAMDI010000066.1:0-58467 GCF_036961695.1 Pseudomonas sp. CGJS7
CCGATGCGCCGCAACCGCCGACGACCCCGCCGATGACCCTGCGATCCGCCCTGTTTGCCTGGAGTGTGCTGATGACCTCGACCCTTGCCGGCGCGGCCGCCGCCGCCCCGTCCACCGCCGCGGCGTCGACCGAATTGCTGATCGGCTGCTACACCGGCCCGAACTGCAAAGGCATCGGCCGCTACCGTTTCGACCCGGCCCAGGGCCGGATCGGCGCGGAACCGCTGGAGGTGATCGCAACCGACAACCCGTCCTGGATCACCTTCTCGCCCGACGGCGCCACCTTGTACGCGGTCAACGAAAACGGCCCGAAATCGGCCGATCCGGTCGGCCGCGCCAGCAGCTTCGCACTCGCCCGCGGCGCCGCGGCTTCGCGGCGTCTGTCGCAGGCCAACAGCCTCGGCGACGATCCTGCGCATGCTTCGGCCAGCGCCGACGGCAAGTATCTGTTCGTCGCCAACTACTCCGGCAACGCCTCGCCCGGCGGCACCCTGGCGGTGTTGCCCGTCGACGGCGAAGGCCGCCTGCAGCCGGCGGTGCAGTCGCTGACCCATCGCGCCAGTCAGGCCGATCGCGAACGCCAACTCTCGCCGCATGTGCATGCGGTGGTGTCCTCGCGCGATGGCGGCTATGTCTACGCCGCCGATCTGGGCGCGGACAAGGTGTATGGCTATCGCTACGACCCGGCGCGCAGCGCCGAGCGGCCGTTGCTGGCCGCGCCGACGCCTTATCTGGAACTGCCGCCCGGCACGGGCCCGCGTCATCTGTTGTTCGACGCCGACGGTCGTCACGCTTACCTGACCCTGGAAATGAGCGGCGAAGTGGTGGTGCTGGATTACCAGGACGGGCGCCTTAGCATCGCCCAGACCGTCGCGTTGGATCCCGGCCGCGCCAGCGGCAATGCCGCCGCGGCGCTGCATCTGTCGGCCGACGGCCGGTTTCTGTATGCCAGCAATCGCGGTGAGGACAACCACATCGCCGTGTATGCGGTCGATGCCGGCAACGGACGTTTGAGTGCGGTGCAGCGCCGCGCAACCGAAGGCAGGGGCCCGCGCGAGTTCGCGCTGTCGCCGGACGGGCGCTTTGTGGTGGTGGCCAATCAGCACAGCAATACGCTGGTGGTGATCGAACGCGATACGCGCAGCGGCAAGCTCGGCAAGACCGTGCAGACGGTGGCGATGCAGTCGCCTTCGGATGTGAAGTTCGCGCCGGGGCGGTGAGGTTTCGCGGGGCTGCTTCGGGCCTCTATTTCCACGAAAACTAAAGCTCCCTCGCAGACTGTCACTCTCCGAAAGCAGGAGCCCTCTGGCAGACCGCCATTTCCGCGAAGGCGGGAGTCCTCTCCCAGACCGTCATTTCCGCCAAGGCGGGAATCCAGTGCCATGAGACTTCAGCCGGCACTCTCCAGCACGTCATTCCCGCGAAGGCGGGAATCCAGTGCCATGAGACTTCAGCCGGCACTCTCCAAGTCGTCATTCCCGCGAAGGCGGGAATCCAGTGCCTTTCGTGCGAGAACGTTTGAAGTCGCTAGATTCCCGCGTTCGCGGGAATGACGACTTGGAGAGACGACGCTGAAGGCTCTGGATTCCCGCCTGCGCGGGAATGACGTCCTGGAGGGATGGTGCTGAAGTCATTGGGCGATCGGCTTCGCCAAAGCGAAATCCGTCGAAGATTCGATAGTTTTGCCGCCCTCCACCCACCGCACAACGCACCATCCCACCCACATCGATTGAGCCCACGCCCGCAATGGCGTGCAATGCCCCTCTCTCCCCGTTTCGAGGTGCGGCATGGAACATCGTTATCTGGGCGCGTCCGGCCTGCGCGTGCCGGTGCTGAGCTTCGGCACCGGCACCTTCGGCGGCGAAGGCGATTTCTTCAAGGCCTGGGGCCAGACCGATGTCGACGGCGCGCGCCGCCTGCTTGATATCGCGATCGAGGCCGGCGTCAACCTGTTCGACAGCGCCGACATCTATTCCAACGGCGCGGCCGAGTCGATCCTCGGCGCCGCGCTCAAGGGCCGCCCGCGCGACAGCGTGCTGATCTCGACCAAGGCCACCTTCCGCTTCGGCGACGGCCCCAACCAGGTCGGTTCCTCGCGCCATCACCTGATCCGCACCATCGACGACTCGCTCAAGCGCCTGGGCACCGACTACATTGATCTGTTCCAGTTGCACGGCTTCGACGCGCGCACGCCGATCGAAGAAACCCTGTCCACGCTCGACGATCTGGTCCGCGCCGGCAAGCTGCGCTATCTGGGCGTGTCGAATTTCTCCGGCTGGCATCTGATGAAATCGCTGGCGCTCGCCGACCGTTACGGCTGGAGCCGTTACGTGGCGCATCAGGCGTACTACTCGCTGATCGGCCGCGACTACGAATGGGAACTGATGCCGCTGGGCCTGGATCAGGGCGTCGGCGCGGTGGTGTGGAGCCCGCTGGGCTGGGGCCGCCTGACCGGCAAGATCCGTCGCGGCCAGCCGTTGCCGGACAACAGCCGCTTGCACGTCACCGCCGACAAAGGCCCGCCGGTGCAGGACGAATACTTGTTCCGCGTGGTCGACGCGCTCGACGAAATCGCCGCGGAAACCGGCAAGACCGTTCCGCAGATCGCGCTGAACTGGTTGCTGCAGCGGCCGACCGTGGCGACGGTGGTGATCGGCGCGCGCAACGAGGAGCAGCTCAGGCAGAACCTCGGTGCGGTCGGTTGGAACCTCAGCGCCGAGCAAGTGGCCAGGCTCGATGCCGCCAGCGCGCGCGACAAGGCCTATCCGTATTGGCATCAGGCCGGGTTCGAAGAGCGCAATCCCTCGCCGGTGTGAGGTTCGCGCGGGGCGGCCGGCGTCGCCCGCGCGGGCGATGCCGGCTTTGACCTCGCCACCGGCTGCGCCGACACTGGGCGCATCTTCGGATCAAGGACGACCCATGCCGCACGGCCCGCGCCCGAGCCGCCACAGTGCCCGCGTCGTCGCGCGCATGCCCGCGGCGCGCGCATGCGCTTGACGATTCTCGAACGCGACGGCGCGTTGATCGTCGGCCGCAGCCAATGGCCGGCGACCTTGGCCGGCGCCGCGTTCGCGCTGCTGCTGATACTCGGGGCACCGCTGCTGATCGGTGCGGATGAGCTATTCGGCGCCGGCGCGTTCTTGAATCGGATGAGCCGGCTGCGCGTGTTGGATGGTCTGATTCTGCTGTCGTTGTATTCGCTGCTGTGCGGGCTCGGCGCGGTGATGCTGTCGTCAGCGCGCCCGCAGTGGCAATTGCGCTTGATGCGCGAAGCCGGCCGTTGCGAATGTTTCGGCTGGGATTTGCTTGGCCGGCAACGTCTGCAATGGCGCCTGGATTTCGCCAAGCCGCGATCGTTGCAACTGCGCGAGCGTGGCGGCGGGGCGTGGCGCAAGACCGGCCTGGTGCTGATCGATGCGGCCGGTTACGAGCACGCCATCACCGGCGAAGAGTTCGTCCTGCCAGCGCGCAGCGACGAAGCCCGGCAACTGCAAACACGAATCCAGCGCTACCTGGGGCTGGATGCGCAGACGCGCGTCGCTGCGTCCGAGGCGACCGCTGCGGCGAGCGCGCGCAACGATGTCGATGTGTTCGCCGCCGACCTCCAGGCCGAGGCCGAAGCCGCACGCATAAAGCACGCCCGCCGAAGCGAGCGCATTGGCCAGCGCATCGAGCATCGGCGCGGCCGCAAAGGCCATCGCGCACGCGCTGCATCGCCGTCCACGCTGTTGCCTGCGCCGCTTCCACGCAAACGCCCGGCCGCGGCGCGCGTTTCCGAACCGGCCGCCCAGCGCACCGACGGCATCGCGCCTTCGCGTACGGGCAAGCGAATCGCCGGCGCGTTGATCGGCACCTGTACCGGCCTGTTCGTTCTGGCCGGCCTGCGCGACTTGTTCATCGCCCTCACCACCGGCGTGATGTACATACGCCGCACCCGCATGCTGTTCGCCGAAGCGCCGTTCTGGTTTTCGTTCGGGGTGTTCTGCCGGGTGCTGATCTTGCTGCTGTTCCTCGGCGTCTTCTGCGGCGCCATGAACCTGCTGTTCGGCGAGCCGCGGCGTTCCGGCGCGCGCCGACGCTGATCCGCCCGCGCGGGCGCGCGATCCCGGCGACCACGGCCGCGGCTTGAGCCGCCGATCCCGCGCGGCCGGCCATGACGCAGCGCATCCATACCCAGGCCGTCGCACAGCCGCGTGCGCCGCCCCGGCGCCCGGATTCGTCCCAGCGCCCACTCCCCAGGTGACTGCCGTCGCGGAACCGAATTCTGCCGCCGCAAACCCCGGCGGCCAGTACTTGCGCGACAAACAAATGCAGTACAAGGGCGGCGCGGGAATTTTTAATTCTCATGGGGAAGACGAAGATGAACGAATATTCCGTCCGTCGGTCGGATCGCAAGCAGCCGTGGTTATCGCCGTTGCCGTTCGCAGTAGTCGCCGTACTCGCCCTGGCCGCCCCGGCGGCTCTGGCCCAAGCCGCTCCGGAAGACCGCGCCCTGGCGCAGCGGCTGCAAATCCAAGAATCGCTGGAGCGGGTCGACCGGCAGCTGTACGCCGGCTACTTCCGCCAGGCCTATGCGCGTTACCCCGCCATTCCGGCCGGCACCCTGGAGTCGGTGGCGTACGTGATGAGCCGCTGGCAGCACCTGAACCCGCAGGCCGAAAGCTACGGCGAGCAGCACCAGCACATGCCGCGGGCCTTCGGCGTGATGGGCCTGTACCGCGGCGAAGGCTTCGCCGATCAGGTCGGCGAGGGCGCGCGCCTGCTCGGCGTGCCGGCCGCGCAGGTCCAGCGCGACCCGCTCAGCAACATCCTGGCCGCCGCGGCCTTGCTGGATCGCGAACTGCGCGCCGACGGGGTGAATGCCAAGTCGCCGGTCGAAGCCACTCGCGCGGCGTTGGAGCGTTACGCCGGTTTCGCCCGCGGCCAGGCCAAGAGCGCGGTGCAGTCGCACGCGCGCGCCAGCTTCGCCTTCGACGTGTTGTCGGCGCAGGACAAGGGCGTCAACGACCGCGGCATCCGGGTGCCCGAGCGCGCGGTGGCGTGGGAGCGGGCGTTCGATGCCAATGCCTTGGTGCGTTTGCGTGCGCCGTTCGTGCGTCTGGACGTGACTAACGACCGGGTCGAAGCCGGGCGTTTGAACGCCGCGCAAGGCGACGCGTTCGCGATCGATCCGGTCAGCGAAACCTTGCAGGCGCCGGCCGCGGCCGCGGCCGACGAAAAGAGCACCGACTATCCGCCGGCGCTGTGGGTGGCCTCGCCGTACCACTCCACCCGCACCTCCTACGACTCGGTGACCATCCACACGATGCAGGGCTATTACGCCGGCAGCATCTCCTGGTTCCAGAACAATCCCAACAGCGTCAGCGCGCACTACCTGATCCGCAGCTCCGACGGCCAGATCACCCAGATGGTGCGCGAGAACCGCGCGGCCCATCACGTCGGCGTGCACAACAAGACCACCTTGGGCATCGAGCACGAAGGCTTCATCAACAATGCCAGCTGGTACACCGCGGCGATGTACAACGCCTCGGCCGCGCTGACCCGGCACTTCTGCGCGACCTACAGCGCGATCAGCTGCGCCAGCGCGTTCAAGGGCCCGGCCGGTACCGGCATCAACGTGTTGCCGACCAGCGTGAAGGTCAAAGGCCACCAGCATTACAGCAGCCAGACCCACACCGACCCGGGCATCAACTGGGATTGGGCGCGCTATTACAACCTGCTCAATCCGGGCAACCCGCCCGGCGGCGGCAGCGTGATCGACAATTTCGAAAGCACGGTCGGCCACTTCGACACCTCGCCGGCGTACTCGGGCAGCACCACCGGCATCGCCGCGGCGTCGCTGGCCGAGCGCAACTGCACCACGCGCAAGAACGGCGAGTGCTCGCTGCGGGTGTTGCTGAAGGACGACACCGCCAGCGCCGACGCCTGGGCGGTGCGGTTGTTGTCGGGCAGCGGCAATCCCGGCAGCAACGCCGCCTTGACCCGCGCCAACGGCAAGGTCGGTTTCTGGGTCTACACCGGCGCCACCGGCATGAGCGCGGCGATCGGCATCGACGACAGCGACGGCACCGAACGTTCGCTCAGCCGCGCGATCCCGGCCAATACCTGGACTTACCTGGAGTGGAGCCTGACCGACGACGCCCAGTGGGACGCGTGGGTGGGCGGCGCCAACGGCGCGATCACCGCCGCCAGCGTCAAGCTCGATGCGGTGTGGTTGTACCGCGACCAGACCTCGTTCGACGTCAACGTGTACCTGGACGATGTGCAAGTGAAGAACTGATGGGGTGGGCGCGCAGGCCGCAATCCCGCAGCGGCCTGCGCGCTCTTTTCGGTGTTCCCGGTCGGTGCGATTGAAGCACCGGATGCAAGACCGGGCGTAAAGCGCAGGGGGCTGTTATGTCCAAATCCAATGACGCGCCGCGATCCACGGGCCATCGGCCTTCACGCGTGCCCACTTGGCCGGCGATCCTTGCCTTGCTGATCGCCGGTGCGGTGTTCGCGCAGTGGTTGCGCGGCGCCAGCGCGAACGGCGACGGCGCTGACGTGTCCGCCGCCGCGACCGTGGCAGCAGCGAATGCCGGCAACGCCGCGCGCAATCTGCCGATCCGGGTGCGCGACAGCGTCACCGGCCGCAGCTTGAATCCCAATCTGGTGCTGCATGCGCTCGGCGACAGTGCGCGCGTGCGCGATCTGCGCACCGCCGCTGGCGGCGAACGCATCGCCACCCTGGAACCCGGCGACTACCGGCTGCAAGTCGGCGCCAGCGCGCATCAGTCGATCAGCACGCAACTGCGCATCGACGCCGCGCAGCCGTTGCCGGTCACCGTGTGGCTGCCGCCGACGGCGCCGTCGGAGGCGCTGGACCTGCTCGCGCTCAAGGCCGCCGCCTGCGCGCGCTGCGCGGTGTTCAGCGGCCATGTCTACGATCGCGCCAGCGGCCGCGCGCTGGCCGGCGTGCGCATCCAAAGCAGTCAAGGCTCGCGCACGACCACCGACCAGGACGGCTATTTCGAACTCTCCGCGCAATTGCCGCGTTCGCTCGCCGACGACAGCGAGGCCTTGCCGGCGACGCTGGATCTGAGCATCGCCGCCGCCGGTTACCGCGGCCAAGGTTTGAACGGCCTGCCGCTGATCAACGACAGCCGCCATCTCATCGTCGATCTCGAACGCGGCACCGGCGCGGCCGAGACCGACCGCCGCCATGTGCAGCAACGCGCGCGCCAACGCGAAGACCAGCAGCGGCCGTTATCGATCGAAGACGCGATGCGGGCGAACACCGATATCGCCGCGTCCAATGCAGAAACGACTCTCGATCCCGCGCGTGCCGACACGGTTGCGTTAGCCGCGCGCCTGGCCGCGCAGTCGGCCAGCGTGCCGGTGCCGTCCAGCATCCGCGTCGGCACCAACTGCTCGGGCCGCTCCTGCACCGGCGTATCGGTCTACGTGTTCGAAGACTATGTCGGCCGCGGCCTGGACGAAGAATGGATTCCCTCGTGGAATCCGCAATCCCTGGCCGCCGGCGCGGTGGCGTACCGCAGTTACGCCGCGTACTACGTCGCCCATCCGGTCAACAGCCGCTACGACATTTGTTCCAGCACCTCCTGCCAGGCCTTCAACGCCGACAGCGTCGCCGCCACCGTGGCCGCGGCCGCCGCCACCCGCGGTGTGCTGCTCACCCGCGACGGCGCCAGCGCGGCGTTCAGCGAGTACTCCTCGGAGAACAACGCCTGGGACGATCCCGGCGACGGCCTGTCCTGCGTCAACAACGATCTGAGCTGCGGCAACGGCCGCAACGGTTCGCCGCGCAACGGCTGGCCGTGCCTGTCGGACGAAGTCGGCCGCGGTCGCGGTTGCTTCGGCCACGGCCGCGGCATGAGCCAGTGGGGCACCCAGCGCTGGGCCGCCAACAACGGCCGCGACTGGCGCTGGATCGCCAATCATTACTTCAACGGCAACAACAACCCCGGCGGCCAACGCAACGCCTTCCTCGCCAACGACGGCGGCGGACCGGGCGGCGGCGCGGTGGTGTTCGACGATTTCGAAGCCGGCGTGGGCCGGTTCGCCAGCGCGCCTACCGCGTCGGGCAGCACCGTCGGCGTCTCCACCGCGTCGTTGGCGCAGCGCGATTGCGCCACGCGCAAGAACGGTACGTGCTCGCTGCGGGTGTTGCTCAAGGACGATCCCGCCGTCGCCACCGCCTGGTCGGTGCGGGTGCTGTCCGGCGGCGGCACGCCGGCCAATAACCTGGAATTGATCCGCGCCGGCGGCAAGGTCGGGGTCTGGGTCTACACCGGCGCCAGCGGCTTGCGCGCCTCGTTGAGCATCGACGACAGCGACGGCACCGAACGCGCGGTCGAACGCGCGATTCCGACCGGCCAGTGGACCTACCTGGAATGGGCCCTGGACGACGCCGCGCAATGGAACGCCTGGGCCGGCGCCAGCAACGGTCAGATCGACGCGGCCGGCGTGCGTCTGGATGCGCTGTGGCTGCTGCGCGAGCAGACCAGCTTCGATGTGAACGTGTACTTCGACGATGTACAGATCGCGCACTGACTCAACCGTTCGTCCCGTTGTCTCGCCCTGGTCGCCGCGGCGCGCCCGCCCCGGCCCCAACGATGGAGTGAAGCTAGTGATGAAATCCGTCAATCGCAGTGGCCGCGCGCTCGCGCTGTTCGCCTTCGCGGCGTTGTTCGGCTCGGCCGCGCAGGCCGCGCCGACGTTCCAGATGCCGTTCCCGTGCGGCCAGGTCTGGTCCGGCCAGACCCGCACCAACCACAGTCCGCAGAACTCGGTCGACTTCAACCGCGCCAACGACGAAGGCGACCCGGTGGTCGCCGCCGCCGCCGGCACGGTCAGCGTGGTGCGCAATCTGGGCAACACCAGCTACGGCAAGTACGTGGTGATCGATCACGGCGGCGGCTGGAGCACCTTGTATGCGCATCTGAACTCGTACTCGGTGTCGGTGGGCCAGAACGTGGCGATGGGCAAGACCATCGGCACCGTCGGCACCACCGGCGGCTCGACCGGCCCGCATCTGCATTTCGAAGAACGCCTCAACGGCAGCGCGCAGAAGATCAAGTTCAACGGCTCGCAGATCACGTATTGGGGCAGCGCCAACTACACCAGCCGCAACAGCTGCGGCGGTGGCGGCGGCGCCAGCGGCCGGGTCGAAACCAGCGGCACGCCCTTGAACGTGCGCTCCGGGCCGGGCACTTCATACTCGATCGTCGGCAGCTTGAACGACGGCGCGGCGGTGACGATCCAATGCCAGACCACCGGCACCTCGGTCACCGGCACCTACGGCACCAGCAACATCTGGAACCGGATCGGCAGCGGCCGCTTCATTCCCGACGCCTACACCTACACCGGTTCGGACGGGCGGGTGGCGCCGGATTGCTGAGGCGTCGCACCAACCGCGTCCAGCCTCTCTCCCGCGAGTCGGGAGAGGGGCGGGCACGCAGCGTTATGCTTGAACCGTACTCACACCGCGTTAGCCGATGACCGCCGTTCGCATCGCCCTGATCGTTATCGTCTCCGCCGCGGTCGGCGCTTTCGCCGGCAGCGCCTACCAACTGCAGCGCCAGCGCGCGCCGGTCGCGCAGGCCGAGCGCGCGCCGCCGAAGCCGAGCGCGGCCGCCGCGCCGTCGGCGCCGCACGCGCCCAGCGGACACTCGCCGTACCCGGATTACCTCTCGCTCGACGGCGGCGCGCCGGTGAGCTTCGAATCGTTGCGCCAACGCGCCAGCCGCGACCCGACCTTCCTGCGCGGGCTGTTGCAGCGCTACCGCGACGAAACCGATGCGGTCGCGCGCGGCGAGTTGCTGTCGTTGCTCAACGCGGTCTCCGGCGAGGACGTGCTGCGGTTCGCCCTGTCGCTCGCCGCCAGTACCCGCGCCGAGGACGAACGCGACGGCCTGGAACTGCTGCGCGCGTACTCGATGGACCGCGCCGAAGTGCGCGGCGCGGTGCTGGCCAAGCTGCAGCAAGGCGGCACCCCGGAACGCACCGCCGAACTGGTCGGCATGCTGACCCCGACCACGATGCCGGCCGAGGACGCGGTGCCGGTGTTGGCCGAGCTGGGCCAACTCACCCGCCATCCCGATCCGGCCGTGCGCGCCGAAGCGGTGCTGCAACTGGCGCAATGGGACGACGGCGCCCAGGCCGAAGAGCTGTTGCACCGCGCGCTGCTCGACGCCTCGCCGCAGGTGCGCGGCAAAGCCATCGCCGGGGTGCAGAGTTCGCATGCGCGCAGCGACGGGCTCAAGGAGGCGTTGCTGGACATCGCCGACGACCCGGCCAGCAGCGCGGCCGATCGCGGCGCGGCCGCCTTCGCGCTGCAGGACTTCCGCCTCAACCGGGCCGAGTACGCGATCTGGCGCCGGGCCCAGACCCGCGCCGACGCCGACAGCGGCGAAGGCGGCTAGCGCCGGGGTCGGCGCATCTGGTGCCTGAAATGGCGCCTGGACTGCTCTCAAAGGCACCAGCGAGGTGCCAGAGCGCCCGTTCAGCCCGATCGGCGCGAACGCCGGGACCGGCCGCGCCCGGCGGCCTGGCGAATCGTCGTGAATGGATGGCAAAAGTTAATAAAATCACAGAGATAGGCTCAGCGAGCGCACCGGCCCCCTTGCCCGCACCGGGTCGCGACTTGGCCCCCAATCGGTGAATTCGTGCCCGATTTGGCAAATCCGCTGAACATCGGACGTTCAAGCCAATTGATTTTCGTTCCAGACGCCACTACGGTGTGCGAGCTGAGTTAGTCAAGGGTCACCGTAGGTCGTGACCCGATGCCGTAGATCATCGATCCACAGATCCACTCCATCGTTCCACGCTTCCTCCTTGCAACCAGCCCCACCGCCGCGCAAGCGGCATTCCAATACTACGTTTCAAGGAGTTAGCAACATGGCAGATCGTGAAACCGGAACCGTGAAGTGGTTCAACGACGCTAAGGGCTTTGGCTTCATCTCCCGCGAAGGCGGCGATGACGTGTTCGTGCATTTCCGCGCGATCCAGGGCCAGGGCTTCAAGAGCCTGCAGGAAGGCCAGAAGGTCACCTTCGTGGTGACGCAGGGCCAGAAGGGCCTGCAGGCCGACCAGGTCCAGGCGGTCTAATCGCCCGTACCCGCTGACTGGCGGCGCAAGCCGCAGGTCGCTCGAAAAGCCCGGCGCAAGCCGGGCTTTTTCGTTATGGGCCGGCCGCCGCGCGGCGCCCGCGGCCGCACCGGCCGCGCCAATGCCCCGATCGGCTCATTCCCGGTCCGGCCGTTTTCGATCACCATGGGCCGCCCCCACCGCGATCGACCGCCATGCCCGACAACGAATCCGACTACGAAGACGAGGGTTTCGACTTCTCCTCCGACGAAGACGAGGAGTTGAACGAGGAAACCCTGTACTGGCAGTTGCTGCTGCTGATCAATCCAGGCGATGAGGAGACCGCGCTGCAACAGTTCGCGCGCTTCCGCGAAGCGCGCGAGGACGACGACGGCGGCGAGGCGATCGACACCCTGCAGGACGCGATCGACTGGACCTCGGGCTTCTACGTGGACTGGAAGGACACCGAGTCCTTCATCGACGCGATCGCGCAACTGGCCGCGCGCTGGAACCTGCGCGTGGACTGGGGCGTGGAAGACCCCGGCGACGACGACTTCCTCGACGGCACCGACGTGCCCGCGCTGATGTCGACCGCCTACGACCGCTTGCGCGAGCACGGCTACACGCTGTGGAACCGCGACACCGGCGGCGATGCTTACGCCGGCTGGATCGCGCTGCGCCGCGACGACGAAAACATGCAGGCGGTCGCGGCCGCGCTGGGCATCGACCTGCGTCCGGGCAGCGACGCGTTTTGAGTCAGGCCGCGGCCACCGCGCACGAGCGCGATGGCCGCCTCGCCCATCAATGCCGGCAGAACGCCGCGACCTTCGGATGCCGCTGTTCGAAGGTGCCGAGCTTGCCGAACAAGCCGTCGAAGTAACCGACCGCGATCGCCACCACCTTGCGCAACTTGTGCTGCTCGCACACCAGCACGCAGGCGACTTGGTGCAAGGTCAGCAGTTCGATCAGCCAGTGGATCGACCAGCGCGAGGCGTTGGAGCGCAGCGCGTGCACCGCGTTGCGCGAGGCGTAATAGCGGCGCCAGGCGACGTGGTTGCTGGTCGAGAAAATCCCGCGTTTGACGTACTCCCCGACCTTCTGCCGGATCTCCACGCCGGCGTTGACGAACACCGGAACGCCCTCGCGGGTGGCGCGCATGCCGTACTCGATGTCGACGTACTCGATGAAGTAATCCTCGCGGAACTCGCCGAGCTTGCGGAACGCCGCGGCCGAGACCGCCGAGCCGGAGGAGATCACGAACAAGGTCGGGATCAGGCCTTGCTGACGGTCGTCGATGCGCTCGGGTTTGGGCATACGCAGTTCAGGCGAGAACACCGGCAGATAACGGCCCAGGTTGGCCTCGAACACCTTCGGCCCGACGATGAAGGCGTCGCCGCCGGTGCGCGCGCAGGCGCGCATCATCCCGTCGAAGAAATCCGCGCCGAGTTGCGAATCCTGATCGAGCAGGAACATCACCTGGCAGCCGCGCCCGAACAATACTTGCGCGCCGCGGTTGTAAGCGCCGGAGATTCCGCCGCGGTTGGCGTTGTGGACCACCTCGATGTCGGCTTCGCGCAGGCGCGCATGCAGCGCCGCATCGGCCTGCGGCGAATTGTCGACCGCGACCATATGCCGGCACACGGCGCGGGTGCGTTCCAGATGAGCCAAGTGCTCGGCTTCCGGATTCCACAGCACCGCCACCACGCCGAAGGCGTCCAGATCGATCGGCGCGGCCGCCGCGGTGGCGTCGGCGCGTTCGAGTTCGTGGACAGCCGCGGCTTCCGGCGATCCGGCGTCGGCGCGCGCCTCGCTCATGCGGCCTCCTTCAGCGGTTCGCTGCGCGCGGCCGGCGCGTGCGCGCGTTCGTGCAGCAGCGCGATGGCCAGATCGCGCACCCGCTCGGATTGGGCGCGCGACAGCGAAGCGGTATCGCAGGTCAAAGCGAAATCCAGCTCGCCGGCGTAACCGGACATCAGCACCGCAGTGGTGCTGCGCCACGGCAGCCGCGCGGTCGGGCTGAATACGGTTTCGACGCGGAAGTGCTGGTACTCCTGCGGAATGTCGATGCGGCCGATGTTGGACAAGGTGGTGTCGAATTCGTCCAGGTCCGAACGCCGCTCGGCGACGAACTGGGCGAACACCGATTGCATCATTTCCAGGCCGATGAAGTATTCGTGGACGCTGCGCGACATGCGCTCCACGCGCTGGTTCAAGAAGGTCTTGAACTGGCGCGCGTAGTTCCAGAACGCGGCGTCGTCGACCTGATCGGGCGGCAGGCTCTTGTCGATCGGTACGATCGTGCCGGGCGAGGCCGCGAACAACTGGTCCGGGCCGATCAGGGTCAGGAATTTGCGGATATCGATCGGCGCGAACACCTTGCTCTTGGCGCCCGTGCCTTTGATCGTGCGGAACGCCAGCGAGAACGCCACCCCCATCGCCGCGAACATGGTCACGCCTTCGGCGCGCGCGCGCGCGGCCAGCGCCGCGGTCGCTTCGCGCGAAAGCTTCCAGTGCAACACATAGAACTCGCCTTGCGGCACCGGCTTGCGCCGCCGGCGCAGGGCGAAGAACAGCCGGAACGCCAGCGCTTTCAGGCTCGCGTTGCGGCGGATGCGTTTGTCGGCGATCACCTCGGCCGGGACGATGTCGGTCAGGCCGTTGATGCTGGTGTGGCGGCCGATGTCCAGGTCGGGGCGGTCGCACAAGGCCAGGGTTTCGCGCAGCAGCGTCATCATCGACATGCCGTCGCAGATGCAGTGATGGCAGACCACCAGCAACTCGCCGACCGGGCCGTCGCGGTCTTCGCCGTGCACCCACACCACCCGCATCAGCGGCGCGCGCTCGCTGGCGAAACGGGTTTCGCGTTCGATGTCGGACTGGCGCTGCCATTCCTCATCGTCGACGCGTTCGGCCAGGCGCAACGGAATCGGTGCGGGGTCGTTTTCCAGGACGATGTCGGGCGGATCGCCGTCCTGGATCGAACAGCGCAGCATCGGATGCTTGAGTTGGATCTTGTCCAGCGCATGGCGCAGCTGCGCCGGGTCGATGCGACCGCGGATGCGCGCGCCCTGGACGATGGTGAAGGTGGAGTCGCGATCGACGTACATGATCCGCTCGCACAACATCATCTTTCGTTTCATCGGTGACTCGGTGGTGGGGGGAGTTCGGTGGTGCGGGGTGAGTGCGGCACTCACCCCAACCCCTCTCCCGCGCGCGGGAGAGGGGCTTTGATGCGATCAGCAGTCGGGGATCACCGCGCCGTTGTTGTCGCGGGCCTCGTCGTTGCCCCAGCGGCTGAGGTAATACGCCGAGACCCAGGCGCCGGCCGGGCCGACGTCGAGGTCGGTCTTGAGCCAGTAGTGGTTGTAGCTGCTGCCCGAGCGGACTTCCTCGCCCCAGGCCTTGCAGTAGACGTAGTTGGTGCCTTGGTTGAGCGTACCGACCGGCGTCAGCGTCGACGGCCACTTGTAGCCGGTGGCGTTGGCGAAGGTGTCGACCCAGTACTTGCCCGGCGGGTTGGGATTGCCGCCGCCGTTGATCAGGCCGTAGAAATTCGACCAGGGGAAATACTTGCCGGGGTCGTAACGGTTCTGATTGCCCGAGAGCATGCCGTGGCCTTTGACCCGCACGCTGTCGGGGACCAGATGCCAGGTGTCGTAACCCGGGCCGCTCCAGGCGCTGGCGCAGTTGACGCCGCGGCGCGCGCAGATGCTCTTGGTCAGACGCGCCGAGGCGTTGACCATCGCCGACGACCAGTTGCCGGCGTCGGCCGAGCGGCCGTCGTGTTCGATGCCGATGGTGTAGTAGTTATGGTTCTTGGCGTGCCAGGCCTGATGGTACTCGCGCACCATCTGGGTGATCTGGCCGTCGGACTTGCGGATCAGGTAATGCGCCGAGACCTGCGCGCTCGGGTTCTGGAACCACGAGATCGAACCGGCGTAGGAGCCTTCCATCGTGTGCATGATGACCGCGCTCATCGCATTGGATGAGGTGCTGTAGTTGCTGGAGCTGGCCGGGTTCCAGATCGCTTCGCCGAAATCCACCGCCTTGATACCGACATCGGTGGCCGGCGCTAGCTTCGCGGGCGTGGCGAGTTCGGCGCTCAGCGTCTGGTTGATGCGCACGCTGTCTTCATCGGCGTTCATCAGCAGCGCCGGCGCACGCAGCTTGCGCAGTTGGCCAGCATCGAACGCGCGTTCCAGTTCCAGCGACTGCGGCTGGATCTTGATGCCTTGCGCATCCACGCCGCGCTGCAAGGTCTGCAGCACGCCGTAAGCGAAGCTCTGGCGGGCGTAATCGGCGATGCCGCCGTTGCCGGCGCCGTAACCGGCGTAACGCGCCAGCACCGGCGCCATCGCTTCGGGTCCGGCCAGCGCGCGGCTGCGCTTGTCGGGTTGCTGGGCGGCGAGCGCGCGGTCGAGCAGCGCGGCCGCGGCCAGGATGTTGCTTTCCGGATCGTCGATCACCTGCTGCGCGCTGCGCCCGATCAAACGCGCGCCGTCGCCGACCTGATCGGCGAAGCCGCCGCCGTGGTACAGGCCCATGACGCCGTAAGAACGCGGCATGTGCAGGTCGTGCGGGTTCTGCGCCGGGTCGGGGCGCACGTGCATCCAGTTGGTTTCGGCGTAGGCGATGGCTTCCAGCGAGCCCGACGGCAGATTGGGGTAGCGCGCGTAGGCGCGGCGGAAGTATTCGGGATAGGCGGCGCGCTGGGTTTGCGCGAGCACCAGGGCGTGGGTCTTGTCCAGATCGGCGCGCAGTGCGTCCAGGCTGGGACGATCGGCTGCGCCGGCCAGGGCCGAGCTCAACAACAGCGAACAGCCCACGGCTGCGGCGAGAGTGTGCGGATGCATCGAGCGTTCTCCTTCGGGCGCGGCTTCGCTGAAGCCGCGTGGTTTCGAGGCAAGCATGGATCCCGTAGGTTCATTGTCGTGAGCGAAGTGTCGCGTTACGTGATCCGTTGCTGAAAACCGCGGCGTGATGACACGGCGATCTGTGCCCGCGTTTCCACATCGGAGCTTTGACCGCTGTCGCACGCGTGCGATTCATGCCGATGAACGCGTAAGCTGCGCCGGCGATGCGGTTTCACGAACGATTGCAATATTTCGGGGCTGGGGAGCCGCGGTAGGGGAATGCGCGGGCGATGCGTCCGGCGCAAAAAAAGCAGGGCGGCCTGGGCCGCCCTGCTTTTTTGGTAATGCTCGACGCGTTGGACAGTGTATGGGTGAGCTTTGTCACGTCGCGAAGATGACGCAGGCTTTTGCGCGAGCCATTGCCAGCAATCACCGCCCAGCCGTCATTCCCGCGAAATGAGCAGGCTCACCAACTGTCTTCAAGAAACCGCGGCTTGCACGCCAACCGCCCGCCCACCACCAGCACGATCAGACACGCGCCGAGCATCGCGAACGGCCACACCCAGCCGTGGCTGAGTTCATGCAACCAGCCGAACGCCAGCGGCCCCAGACAACTGATGGTGTAACCCAGCCCCTGCATGAAGCCCGACAACGCGGCCGAACCGGCCGGCGTGCGCGTGCGCAGATTGATCAAGGTCAGCGCCAGCGGGAACGTGCTCGGGCCCAGGCCGATCAGCGCCACCCACAAGAACGTGCCGTGCATCGGCGCCAGCAACAGTCCGGCGAACCCGCCCAGATACGCCAACACGCAGGCCAGCACGATCGGAAACGGATTGGCGATGCGCACCGCCAGCATCGGCATGCACAGCGCGCTGATCATGCCCAGCGTTGAGAACAGCGCGACCATGCTGCCGCCGAGCGCGGCGCTGCCGCCGGCTTCGACCAACAGCTTGGGCAACCAGGTGAACATCGAATAGGTGATCAGCGAGGTCATGCCGAACATCAGCGCCATGCCCCAGGCCACCGGCGAGCGCCAGACTTTGCCGCGCGCGCTCGGCGCGGCCGCGCCCAGTTCCGGCGCTTCATCGCCGGCGGCGACCGCGCGGTCGTGGGTGCGCGCCAACTCGCGCGCCTGCGCCGAACGGCCGCGCGCTTCCATCCACAACACCGCCAGCCACGGCAGCGCCGCCGCCACCGCGACCAGCGACCACGACGCCAGCGACACCCGCCAACCCGAGGCCTGCGCCAACGGCACCGCGGCCAGCGCCGGCAGGATCGTGCCCAACTGCAACACGGTGATGTAGGCGGTGCTGACCGTGCCCACGCGATCGGCGAAGTAGCGTTTGACCAGCGGCGGCAACACCACGTTGCCGATGCCCATGCCGGCCAGCGCGACCGCGTTGGCGGCGAGCAACTGGCCGGTGTCGGCGACGAAACCGCGCGCGAACAAACCCAGCGCCGCCGCGGCCATCGCCAACAGCGCCGCGCGTTCCAGGCCGATGCGGTGGGCGATCGCCGGCGTGGCCACGCCGAACAACGCGAACGCCGCGGTCGGGACCATGCCGAACACGCCGGTCATGGTGGAACCGAAACCGAACTCGCGGCCCAGCGCATCCAGCAGCGGCGTCAGCGACGTCACCGCGGTGCGCAAGGTGAACGCCGACAGCACGATGCCGATGAGCACCCAGGCGCGGCCCTGCCACAGCGAGCGGGCGAGAGGGGAGGTGTGGACGGTTGCGCTCATGGACATAGGAATCGAAGGGGGATGCGCGCCATCCGCGCGTAGCGGCGTTCGGCGCGGACAGAGCGACGACTCGACGGCGCGCGCGCCGCTGGGCGCGATGGCGGAAAGGATTGGGGCTTGCACAGTGTGGGCAGTGGCGCGCCGCCGCGCCAGAGGCGATCGGGCAACAGTCAGTTGCGTGCGCGGCGGCGAGCGGGCGCGCTGGTGCATGCGGGCAAGGGCGCGAACGCTGTTGCGGGGCCGCGAAATCGATCGCTCGGTGTCGTCCGCGAAATGCCGTCGGCCGCGGATTCGAGGCCGCAATGTGCAGGCCGGGTGAACGAACCCGGCTATTGCGGCAAAGCGCGGGCGGCGGTTTCGGCCCGCGAACCGCGCGCGCCGAAGCGCGCGCGGGGGTGGATCGCCGTGGGACGGATCAGGCGAAGAACGGCCGCTCGGCCGCGAACAACAAGCGCTTGGCGCCTTCGCGCCAGGCCTGCGGGCAACGCTGACCCAGCAACACCGCGGCAGTGCTGTAGGCCAGCCCGCGCGAGCGAGTGGTCACCGAGCCCAGTGCGCGCTCGGCCTCGGCATCGCTGGCGCCGCGCCGGGCCGCATCCAGGAACGCAGCGATCTGCGCAGCTTCTCTGGGATCGGACTGCAGCGCCAGTTCGCGCAAACGCGGATTTTCGTCGCGCTCGCGCACCGACAACGCCCATGCGGTCCAGGCGCTGACATCGTCCATGTCCTCGCTGCGCGGCCGCAACGCCAAGGCCTTGGCGACCGCATCGCGCGGCGCGCCGTCGGAGGCGGCGACCAAGCGCAGCATCTGCGCTTGCAACGACGGATCGATGGCCGAGGCGCTCAAGGCCGCGGCCAGATCGCCGCGCTTGAGCGCCACATAAGCCGCATGCCCGCTGCCCTCGGGGACCTTTTCCTGCTCGATCGCAAGCAGACGCTGCAACTGGGTCGAGATCTTCTCATCGTCCGCGCGCACCGCCGAAGGCGTGCCGTTGGCTCGCTCGACCCGGGCGATTTCCACGTCCACCCATTCGCCGATCTGCGGCATCTTGCTCACCGCCTGACGCAGCAACGGCAGCGCGTCCGACCATTGCGCGTGTTCGCTATGCGAGTAACCCGCGGCCAGCGCGAACCAGGGGTGCTCCGGCCAGCGCGTATGGCCGGCGTAGAACGCCTGATTCTGGGCTTCGCCTTCACCGGTGCAGCGGGTGGCGACATAGCTCAGATCCGCCGACTGCGGCGACTGCGCGGCCAAGGCTTGGTGGCGCGCGCAGACTTGCGCATAAGCCGGCGTATCCCGCGCCGCGTCCTGCTCGGCGCGCAAGGCGAGCACCTCGCCGGGCGTGCGGCGCAGGCGTTCGGCGATCAAGTGCGGGAAGTCCTTGCGCCGGCCCGCCATCGCCAACCAGGTGGCGAGGTGGCGCGAATCGCCCAAGTCCCAACGCGCGTGCGCGGCGGCGATCTCGCTCTGGGCTTCTTCGCCGTCGATCATTTCGAGCTGATTGATCGGCGCCAGTTCCGCATAGCCCATCAGCACGGTGCGGGTGCCGCCGTTGTCGTACTTGGTGCTGATGGACTTCGGCGGCTCTTCGAAGTTGTAGTCGGCCGACGAAGCCAGCCAGCGCGGCGAACCGAGTTTGCGCGGCGGCACTTCGGCGCGGGCGCCGTACACCGCGGTCCACTCGATCAGCGGCGCGGCGCCGGCGATGTTGTAGACGAAATGCGCGCCGTGGCTGCCGGCGTCGCTGTCGAATTCCTCGACCGGCGCGCCGTCGGCGGTCTGGGTGACGATGTGGTGGGCGCCTTCGCCGGGCAAATCCAGGGTGCGCTGTTCCAGCGGCGCCAACTCCAGCGTGGTTTCGTCGATCCGCACCTGCATCGGCCGGGCCAGACCGTTGATGACGGTGATCTTGGCCATGCCCAGCGAGGTGCCGAAGAACAGCACCGTGCCGACGATGCCGCCGGCGGCGCCGACCCGCGCCAGCGCCGGCATCAGGCCGTCGGCGGTTTGGAAGCGGTCCCACCAGCCCAGCTTGGTTTGCAGTTTGCGGTTCGCGTTCGGCAACAGACGTGCATAGCTCGATGGCGCGGTGGACGGGTGATCGGAGGGCGGCTCGGCGGGCGTGAGGGTCGCGATATCGGCCGTGTCGGTGGCGTCATCGGCGACAGCGCTTGGCGTCTGCGTCGCGGCTGTGCTGGCTTCGCTCACACCCGAGGCGCGCTCATGCAGCTTGCGCGCGACTTCATTCTCGGTCGCCAGCAAACTTTCCAACGCCGCCTTGCGCAGCGCCGACAGCGGCCCGGTAGTGCCGCGCACCCAGTTGTCGATCGCGCCGAGCCACTGGTTGATGTTGTCTTTGCTGGCCGGCGGCAACGAGAACTCGCCCATCGCCTCGGCCCAATCGGCGGCGCCGAGTTTCTCGGCGATGCGTCGGTCCAACTTCACCTGAGCCGCGTGTTCGTGCAGTTCGCGCAGCACCGCGTGCAACTCGTTGGCCACCCGCACCAGACGGTTGAGTTCGCCGGAGGACACCCGCCGGTCGGCGGTCACCACCTGGTAGGTGTTGACCAGCAACGCATTGGCGTCTTGCACGTTGGCGCAGCTGTGATCGGCGTAATGCAACACCGCCAACTGCCCGCGCAGCCATTCTTCCCACGGGCCGCCGAGCGCGCGGGCCGCGGCCAGGTGCACGCTGCGGCAGCGGCGGTCGTGCTCGCGCACGCTTTCGCGCAACGGCTGCAGTTCCGCGTCCAGTTCATCGATGATCTTCGGCAGCGACTTGGCGGGCAGCTCGCTGCCGCGCCAGCGCAGCATTCCGCCGGGCGCGCGCAGATGGCCTTGGCGCATCGCTTCCAGGGTCGCGCGTTCGGATTCCAGTTCGCGCAACCGCTCCAGGCTCTGGCCGTGCGATTCCGGGTACAGATCGGCCAGGTGCGCGCCCAGGTCGGCGCTGGCCGGGACCTCGCGGTACAGCTCGGTGGGCTGATCGATTTCGCGCACGATCGAGCGGCCCAGGTAAGTGCCGCGGAAACGGCGGTCCAGGGCCAGATCGGCGTAGTCGTTCTGCAGATGCTGCAAGGATTCTTCGGTCGGAACCGGCGGCAGCGGATTGGCGGTGTCGATCATCTCGCGCGACATGCGCTGCTTCAGCGCGTCGGCGTCGCGCAGCAGCGAAACGGCCGGACGCGGATCGATCTCGCAAGCGATATAGACGCGCTTGATGTTGGATTCGCGGTCGCTGTTGGCCGGATGGGTCGACCACATCTGCGGCGGCTGGGCCAGTTCGTTGCGGAAGACGCGGTGGCGGTCGCGATCGTTCGCGGGCAGCTGCGGCGGCTCGCCGTATTCGGCGTCGGCGAACACCGTGCGCAGGTTCTCGATGATCCGCGTCTGGATCGCGAACAGATCCAGTACCGGCCGCTTGTGGCGTACTCGCGGTTGGCGAAGCTCAGGGTGCGGTCCCAGGCATCGTCGGCCGCGCCCAGGCGGTGCAGCGCGTGCACCAGCGCGTCGCTGCCGGTCAGCGATGCCGCGACCAGGTCGGCCTGATACTCCATTTCCCGCGACAACGCGCGCTGGGCCAGGATCACCACCCGGAACACGATCTCCACCAGCGAGCGGATCGACCACACCACCAGCGACAGCAGCCAGCCGATCCAGGCCACGCGCAGATCGAAGCGCGACAAGCCGCTGAGGAAATCGTCGAAGGCATCGCGCTTGGCGATGATGTGCGCGGCGATCTGCTGGGCGATGTACACCCAACGTCCGACCGCCATGGTGCGCTGGGCGAAGTGGCCGAACTCGTGCGCCAGCACCGCCTTGAACTCGCCCAGATTGAGCGCGTTGACCAAGGCCAGGCCGATTTCCAGGTTCTTCTTCGACGGCACGATCAGGTTGGCCAGCGACAAGTCGTAGAACACGCCGGCGTTGACCCGCGGCGACAGGAACACCCGATGCGGACGCGGCGCCCCGGCCTCATCGGCCAGACGGTGCAGGAACGCGAACAACTCCGGCTGTTCGGCCGGCTTGAGCTCCATGTCGTGCGCGTCCTTGCTGCCGCGCTTGTTGAAGATCAGCGCCTTGGCCATAAACACGCACAAGAACGCCGCGCAGGCGCTGGCGCCCGCGGCGAGCAACACGTTGTCGCTGTTGCCGCGCACGATGCTGGCGAACAAACGGAACGCGGTCCAACCGAACCAACCGAGCAAAGCGAAGTAGATCGCCACGAACGCCAGCAAACCGGCCATGGCCAGCCATGCGTGGCGCCGATAGGCGGCACTGGGTGCAGTCAATTGCGCAGGCACGGACGCAGGTCCGGCCGGGTAAATCGTTTCCATGTGATCCCCTGTGCGATGTGCGTCCGCCGGGAAGCGGACAGAAGGTGCAGACGGCGGCCGCCCCGATCGCGCGGGCCCCGGCTGCCGGGGCCATTCTGCTACGGTTTTCGTGACTGCGTCATCAGTTTTTGGGTTCCCGATGGGGCTGGCGACCGACCCCGGACCGGCGACAGGCGGTTCGGTCCAAGCCCCGGTCGCCGGTGGAACGCACCGATCCGCTGGCGCGGCGCTGCGTGGCTTGAGGCGCCTGCGGCCCGGCCCTACGTTGTCGGTTCTTCTTGCAGAAAGCCGAGCCGCCCCATGAATCAGTCCTCCGCCCCGACCACCCCGCGGGTCAAGATCGACTTCGTCTCCGACGTGGTCTGCCCGTGGTGCGCGGTCGGCCTGAACTCGCTGGAACAAGCGATCGCGCGGATCGGCGATGAGGTCGAGATCGAACTGCACTTCCAACCGTTCGAACTCAACCCGCAGATGGCGCCGGAAGGCGAGAACATCGACGAACACCTCGCGCACAAGTACGGCCTGGGCGCGGAGCAACTCGCGCAGAACCGCGAAGCCTTGCGCCAGCGTGGCGCCGCGGTCGGCTTCCAGTTCAACGCGCGCGACCGGATCTACAACACCTTCGATGCGCACCGGCTGCTGCATTGGGCCGGTGTGCAAGGCGCCGAGCAGGAACGCACCCTCAAGCACGCGTTGCTGAAGGCGTATTTCACCGACGGCCGCGACATTTCCTCGCGCGACGCATTGGCCGCTGTCGCCGCCGAAGCCGGTCTGGACGGCGAACGCGCCAAGGCCTTGCTGGCCTCGGACGAATACGCCGACGCCGTGCGCGCGCAGGAACAGTTCTATCAAAGCCAGGGCATCCGCGCGGTGCCGTCGGTCATCATCAACGACCGTCACCTGATTCAGGGCGGGCAGCCGGTCGAACAGTTCGAGGCGGCGTTGCGGCAGATCGCCGGCGTCGCCCAGAACGCGGGCTGATCGAGAATCGCCGCGGCTCGGTAACTGCCGAGCCGCGGCTGTTGTCTCCGCATCGCATCGCCCGACACTCCGACGAAGAGCCCCCCGCAAAAACCGCGAAACTCCCCAGGCCGTCATTCCGGCGAAAGCCGGAATCCATTTTGATCTTGATCTTCTAGCCAACAGCGACGCTGTCGGCGACCGACACTAAAAGCCATCGCCTCAAGCTTCACCGATCGGCCACCAAGCCTTGTCTTGATTCCCCCCAATCCGTAGCATGCGCGCCGCGACCAAGCGGATCGCGACCCTCATTGCCAGCCCGGCCCCCGCCCGCCAGCCTTCTTTTTCGCCGCGCGCGCCGCCGCAGAGCAGCCCAAGCCTCCCCGCAAGCATCCCGCGCCCGCGCCACGACACGCGCCCGCGTCACAGATTCACCGATCCGCGCACCCAAGCGCATTCGCACCGACACCGCTGCCATACCGTTGCCACAAAGCCGCTCGCATCCTGCGGCTTTCGCCAACGCCAGAGGTGCCCGATGAACGCCCGCCACGCTTTCGCCCGCGCAACGCGCACCGGCCTTGCCGCCGGCTGCCTCGCCGCCGCCGCATTCGCAACCCAAGCCAACGCCGCCGGCTTATCCGCGCAATCGGCCGCCGACCGCGCCGCGCTAGCGTTGCGCTGGGCACCGGTGCATTACCAAGACGTCGACCAAACCGGCAGCCACGCCCTCGGCGGCGCCGCCGACTACATCGCCCGCTACGACTTCGACGGCGACCTCGACGCCCGCAACAACTGGGACCGCGCCGGCCAGGCCGAGTACCCGCTCGCCGCGCACGGCTACTACTCCGTGGTCGAAACCAGCACCCACTGGTTCATCACCTACCTGTTCTTCCACCCGCGCGACTGGACCGACTCGTTCTTCGACACCGAACACGAGAACGACGCCGAAGGCGTGTTGTTCGCCATCGCCCGCGACGGCAGCACCTACGGCACCTTGAAGGCTGCCGTCACCGTCGCCCATACCGACTTCTTCTCTTACCTTCCCGCCGGCAGCAACTGGACGGCGAACGCGGAGAACATCGACGGCAGCTTGTCGTTCCTGACCTATAACGGCGCCCCGCATCCGGTCACCGCACAGGAAGCCAAAGGCCACGGCCTCAAGGCCTGGCCGGCTTACGACATCAAAGGCGATGGCGTGATCTATTACCCCTCGCTCACTACCGCGGAAGTTCCTTCGGGTCCCGACGATCGCGACGTCAAGTACAAGCTGGTCGATATTTTCGAAGCGGGTGGGATGTGGGAGCAGCGCAACAACAGTTGGTTGTTCGCGGGTTACGGGAGCTTTGCCGGCGATAAGAGCGGCGGCTGCGGGAGTGGGGCGATTGGGTGCAGCACCAATGCGGCGAATGCGCCGTGGGGGTGGGACGATAGCAATGATGGGCCGGGGCGGGGGATGTTGGCTACGGATCCGGTTGGGTTGATCGCGAACTACTTTCGTGTGCCGGAGGTGGTCAGCGCGGCCTACACCTACAACCCGTATCGCTAACAGCCACACCGAGCCTGTCGTTGTCGCGGTCGAAGCGACCAATGGGCGCTACATTCGTACTAGTAGGGGTTGCGGGCAGGCTGTTCTGCTCGCAATGTAACCCTGCATGCACCATCATTCGCGCAAACGTATTCATTTGAGGCCGGTAAATGGACTTCACAAACCTCTTGCGCGGCGCACTCGCCGCCGCCTGTCTTCTGCTTCTGTCCGGCCGCGTGGTGGCCGCTGGTCCTGAAGTCGCTAAGGATCAGTTCTGCACTACCAACCATCACATCAGCCCCAGCACTCGTTGCTTCGATGCGCTTCATAAAGCTGAAGGCTATCTGCGCACCGAGCCTTCACCGGCTGTGGGCAGGCGCCTTCTTGTCAGGGTTAATGCGACGGCCGATGTCGGAAAGAATCATGTTTTTCGTTACGCGGTCAAAAGCGTTCACTATGATCGGCATTTAGGCGATTTGCACGAGGCCGAGGGTAGTTTTCCCTACGATTGCGGCGTGACCAATATCATCCCGGGTCAGGCGATTCGTGGTTGCTTGAGCGAGCAGGCGCTCGCAACCGGACTGATCAATACCTATTTCAATGACGGCCCGGCGAGCTCTCGATTTATCGGGCAATACATCAGCGACCCGCCGCCCTATTGGTACAACCACTCCAGAGATGAAAGTACCGGTTTGTCGTACGCGTACGTTGTGCGGAACCTGTTGCCCCAGGATCAGGATCGTAAGATCGTCATCACCAGAACATATGGTGAGATAATCATGCCGGTAAGGAAGCGCGGCTTTTACCAATGCCGGGCGCCTTACACCGCCGAAGGGCGCGCATCGTATGAAACCTCGGATAATCCCTGGCCCAATATTTGCGCAAACTATGAAAGAGGGGAAATCACCAAGATCTCCCATCAGAACAGCGCATGTAAAACGAGATCTGGTGCCGTTGGCAATCCCTGCGTAGCGTCAACCGGGAACAAGGAATACCGCGAGACGGATTTCAGTTGGGATGGCATCGAGTTCGCTCGCGCGTACAACTCCATACGCGATATGACTCTGCTTTCGGGAATGGACGACAACTGGGCGCATACATTCTCCGACCGTTTACGCGCACCGAGGTACGAGTGGGCGGATGCCTACTGGCAGCGAAGCGACGGTTACTACGAAACCTTCGTAAAGACGCCCGGTGGCCTTTATCGCTCGAAAAATACCGTTGGCTCGATTCTCTATCGAGAGTCCGACGCCACTGCCGCGGTTGACGGCCGCTGGCGGCTTGTGCAGGCGTCGGGTCGGGTACTGCGTTTCAACGATAGCGGCAATCTGATTCGAATCGAGGATGGTACGAGAGCTTATGCGCTTTCTTATTGTACCGGCGATGCCCTCAAGAATCGTCTCTGCGATTCGCCGGTTGGGACGCTGTACCAAGTCGCCAGCGCAACGGGCCGCACCTTGCGGTTCGCGTATACCGTTAAAGCGGCTCGTATAGGCTCCGACCCTGAGATCACTTCGCCGTTATCGCTGATCACCAGCATCAGCGCCGACGGCGTAGTTGTCGCCAGTTACGAGTACGACGACTTCGGAAGGCTGATTCATGCGGCATTGGGCGATCAGGCGCTGAATCAGGGGCGCAGCTACGCCTATGCTGAGCCTGCGAACTTGTGCAAAACCGCGAGCGGCGCGAGCGTTCCCGGTTGCGATCCAGTCGACTTCCCGTATCACCTGACCTCCGTACTGAACGAAAACGGAGCGTTGTTCGCGCACTACACCTACGATGGTCATGGACGAGCGACGTCCAGCGAGCACGCGGGCGGAGTTGGCCGAGTCACCCTGAATTACCTGCCCGATGGCAAGGTGGAAGCAACGTTGCCCGGGGGCGCCACCCGCAAGTTCGAGTTCGATGCCAATGAGGTTCGCCAAGCACTGAGCCAGCAGGATGTCGCCACCGACGGATCGATCTCGGGGGCGACTACGTACACCTACTCCGATACCCGCATGACCAGCTCGACCTCGGGGCTGGGCAACCGCACCAATTTTGAATACGACGACTTTCATCTGGTCAACCGGGTCGAGGCGTTGACCGCAGCCGGCAACGCCACGCCACAGACCAGGAAGACCAGCACGGATTGGCATGCGACGCTGAATCGGCCGATCGAGCGGCGCATTTACAACGCAGCCGATGCGGTCGTGAGCAAAGACGCCTGGACTTACAACCTTCGCGGCCAAGTGCAGACCGAATCCAAGATCGACCCGGTTACCAACCAAGTTCGCTTGGTGACCACGTCCTACTGTGAGCAAGCGGACGTCGCTGCACCAGCCAGCAACTGCCCAGTGGTGGGCTTGGTCAAATCGGTGGATGGCCCTCGCACCGACGTCAGCGATGTCACTACATATAAGTACTACGCAGGCGACGAAGCTTCCTGCGCCACCTCGCCGGCCACCTGCTCGTACCGCAAGGGCGATCTGTGGACCGTCACCAACGCCGCAGGTCAGATCGTGACCGAGGTTCTGCGGTACGACTACGCAGGCCGAGCGTTGAGTACCCTCGACGTCAATGGCGTCCTCACCAATTACGAGTACGATCCGCGCGGGCGCATGACCGCGACCAAGGTCCGCGGCGCCAACGATGCGGTAGAGACCGACGACCGCATCACCAAGATGGAGTACTGGCCCACCGGCACGGTCAAGAAGGTCACGCTGCCCGACGGCGTATTCACCACCTACACCTACGATGGCGACAACCGCCTGACCGACATCGTCGACAACGCCGGCAACACCATCCATTACACCTTGGATGCCGACGGAAACCGCGAGAAAGAAGACACCAAGACCGCTAGCGGCACGCTCAAGCGCACCTTGTCGCGCGTCTACAACCAACTGAGCCAACTGCACGTCGTCAAGGACGCCTCGGGCAATCCCACCACGCTGCGCTACGACGCCGACGGCAACCAAGACCGCACCACCGACGCGCTCGGCCGCATCACCGATCAAGACCACGACCCGCTCGGCCGCCTCAGCCGCACGCTGCAGGACGTCGGCGGCCTCAACGTGGAAACCAACTACGAGTACAACGCGCTCGACCAGATCACCAAGGTCACCGACCCCAAGCGCTTGAACACGCACTACCGCTACAACGGTTTCGGCGACCAAGTGCAGTTGGAGAGCCCGGACACCGGCATCACCGACTACACCTACAACGCCGCCGGCCTGGTTGCGACCAAGAAAGACGCCAACGACCCGGTCCCGCACAGCTACACCTACGACGCGTTGAACCGCCCGAAGACCGTGTCCTACACCGCCAGCGGCCCGGCCGACGTGGAGTACGACTACGACACCGTCAACAGCGTCTGCACTGCCGGTGAAACCTTCGCGATCGGCCGCGTCACCGCGATGCGCACCGACGGCACCGAGCTGAAGTATTGCTACGACCGCTTCGGCCAAGTGACGCGAAAGGTGCAGACGGTCGACGGCAAGAGCCTGACGCTGCGTTATGCGTACACCTTGGGTGGGCAGCTGAGTGCGGTGACTTATCCCGATGGGGCTGTCGCGGATTACGTGCGCGATGGCCAGGGGCGGGTCAAGGAAGTGGGGGTGACGCCGGCGGGTGGGGTGCGCACGGTGTTGCTGACTGGCGCAACGTACGAACCCTTCGGCCCGGTGGCCGGTTGGACTTATGGTAATGGCCGCACGCTGGCCCGTACCTACGATCAGGATTATCGCGCTAAGAGCATTTACGATCCGTCGTCGGGTGGACTGTCGTTGCACTACGGCTACAACGAAGTCGGCGAGCTGGTGGTGCTTAAAGATGGTTTGCAAAGCGCGACGTTGGCCAGGTACGACTACGACAGTTTGGGCCGGTTGACCGTCACCCGCGATGGGCCGACCGGGGCGGCGTTGGAGACGTATGGCTACGACGGCACTGGCAACCGGACCAGTCTGCTGCGGGCGGGCACGACGGACACTTACAGCTACCCGGCGGATAGTCACCGCCTGACAAGCGCCGCGGGATTTGCTCGTGGTTACGATGCTGTTGGCAATACCACAAGTATTGGTGCTATTGCGAAGGAGTTTGTGTACAACGCCAATGATCAGATCAGACTGGTTAAGCTGGGCGGCGTTGCAAAAATGAATTATCGCTATAACGTCACGGGCGAAAAGGTTGCGGTCATCAATGAGGGTTCTGGTTTAGTAAAAAATTACACCCTTTATGATGAAAAAGGATTGTGGGCAGGTGATTACGATAGTGCTGGATTACCGATTCAGCAGGTGGTCTGGATGGGTGAAGTGCCCGTCGGTTTGCTGGTCGGAGCGGGGGGGCAATCAGTAAAATACATACAGCCTGATCCATTGGGTTCGCCGCGATCCATAATCGATCCTGTTCGCAATGTTGCTGTGTGGTCTTGGGGTGCAACGAGCGAGGCATTCGGAAATAATCCACCGAATCAAGATCCGGATATGGACGGCGCATCGTTTGTTTTCAATCTTCGGTTTCCTGGGCAGAGTTTTGATGCCTTGACTGGGCTCAGCTACAACTATTTTCGCGATTACGACACTAGTTCCGGGCGCTATCTTCAATCCGACCCTATAGGCCTTTCGGGTGGGTTGTCTACATATTCATATGCCAATAGTTCTCCGCTGATGTGGTTTGATCGTCATGGCCTCGCCGCAGCGGCGATCACTCCAGACGAAGTCTCATATGCCGCAAGCTTGGGTCAGGCGGCTCGTTGGGGAGGTTTGCTTAATTCAATCTCAGCTGCTGGTGGCGGAACGTTGGTCCGAGGGGCTGCCTCCTGTCCTTCGTGCGTTGCGGCGGGAGCTGGCGGATTGTTGATTGGTTATGTTACTTACAATAACTACTCGATTGAGATTCTAGATGGCGTTGAGTCTTTAGTTCAGTTGGCAGCTCGCGGAAACAAAGTCGATACCCAGGTGGCCGCAGATTACAATGCGGTTGCTAGTGCCGCACGCCTTAATAATTGCCCTCCTCCGGAGCGTTGTGAGTGGCTGAAGGCGAATGCTGCTCGTTATCGTGCGGATCAAGTGAGGGAAACTGCAAAGGCTTGGGGGTGTAAGGGGTCCAGGCACACAAAAGGCGGGAAATCGAAAGGGCTTTGACATGATTGTCGATGACGACAGTGAGAGTGGAGTGCTAGGTACTCTTTTATTTCAAGCGCTTCGGCTTTACTCCGTCGAAGCGTTGCATGCGATTGTTTTCGATGAAAACCCTTTGGTACGAACTGCAGTGGCTCGTGAGCTTCAGGTTCGAGGGGATGTATCGACGTATGAACTTATGTCGCGGTCTTCTTTTGACATCCGAGAGTACGTGCGTGAAATATCGGCTTTTACGCTGGGTCAGTTGGGAACCCCTGAGCGACCATTTCGGGAGCAGTCGATTCCCCTGTTAGTCGCTCTTGCCACGGACGACTGCGTGGATGTTCGCGCGGCGGCCGTCTCTTCACTAGGGCACTCTAGGGCTAACGAGGCGGTTGATGCCATCGTAAAAGCAGGTGGAGATTTATCACCCGAAGTTCGCGCTAGTGCAGCGACGGCGTTAGGGCGTGTGAGTCGTTCTAATGAGGTGATAACTGCTCTTCAGAACTTGTATCACGACGCAGAGCAGGATGTTCGGGAGTGGGCAGGGCTCAGTTTGGAATTGCAAGGTGTCGCGCTGGATGATGAAATCGATTCGAATCGTCGATGAACACTAAGCCGGGCGGAGAAGTAGCGGAGAAGTAGAGGACACCAACTATTCCGCGTTGGCTTTACCCCAAGATCAGATTTTCCCGGCTGTGTGAGTTCGGAAAATTCAGTGAAGCTGCCGCCATGACGCAGTCATGCTCAGGCCGGTACGTTCCATTGCGTAGGGCGTTGCGTACACCGAGCGTTCCTGTGTGGAATCGATCACTACACAGGCCGGTCCTTCGAGCATCTTAAGGGCTGGGTCGAACAGCGGCTGATGTTGCTCGCGAGTGCTTCGCTATTGCCATCCACACTTACGCCGTAATGGGCAACCACCTGCATCTGGTCGTGCAGTTGGAGCCAGCTCGGGTACGGCAAGGGTCGGATGCCGAGGTGGCTGCACGCTGGGCGCGCCCGTTTCCGTTTCGGGAAGGCACGGCCGCTGCCCGCGAGCGCAAACGCGATGAGCTCATGGCCGACGCAACCCGCATGTTGGCTGTTCGCGCCCGTCTCGGTGATCTGTCGTGGTTGATGCGCTGTCTGGCGGAGCCGATCGCTCGCGCAGCCAATGCCGAGGACGATTTCAAGGGGTGTTTCTGAGGGGGAGCGATACAAGGTGCAAGTCCTTTGCGACGACCGCGCAGTGCTGGCCGTCATGGCCTACGTTGATCTGAATCTCATCCGTGCGGTCGTGTGGCAACGATTGGCAAGGGCGGGGGATGTTGGCTACGGATCCGGCCGCGTTGATTGCGAACTATTTTCGCGTGCCGGAGGGGTTAACTGCAGCGTATACGTACAACCCGTATGGTTAAGCGAGGTGATGTGCCGAGATGCCCCATTGAAAATGTCCTAGGCATGCCATCTTTACAATTGCCGTACAAAAGCCGGGAGCTGCGCTTGACTTGCCTCGAACTGATGCCGCGATTTCTCGGCTATGATCTCGACACTCAGTGCTCATGGAAGGCGCATATCCTCCGGGAGCCGAGATCTTGATAAGGCCAATGGAGTAGGGGTATGGCGATGGCGAGCACAGTCCAGGGCGTCTTAGAAAGCGGCAGTCGCGCCGCCGAGCAAGTTAGGCCCAATAAGCGTTCGGCCCGAGCGGGCTTGTGGATGAAGGCGCTGACAACCGTGTTGGCCGTTGTCTGGTCCTTTACGGGCTTTGCAGAGGAACAGAAGATCGAGTACTGCACGCAGAATGTTGACGCGCCAGAACCGATCAATCGCTGCTTCGATACTCTGAAGGCGGCAGAGAATTTTCTAAAACAGGAGCCAACGCCCGCCGTTGGCCGGTCGTTGCTCGTTCCTACAAGCCCCAGTCAATCGGAAAACGGCAATTTCACGATTTACTACAGAGTGCCGCGCCGGGCACCCGATCGTTTGTTCGGCAGTTGGTACTGGAGCACGACAGTAAACGGCGCTGGTAGCTGGGGCACGGTCGACTGCGGTACGCGGGTGCCGATTTCATCGGTGACTAGTAACGGCTGCCCCGACGAGGAAACCCTGAAGGCTCGCTTGTTGACTACATGGCCCTATGGGCCGGAATGGTCTGGCAGCTATCGCGGCGAATACGCACCGATGCCTCCTACCTCGTGGACTGGGACAGGTATTGATACGGCAACGGGTAGAAGCTTCGTCGCAGCATGGATGACCTCCCCGCTGCCCGGTGGCCAAGGCGGTCGTGAGTTCGTTGCGACATCGGGCAACCAGACATACT
Source organism: Pseudomonas sp. CGJS7 (assembly GCF_036961695.1). Taxonomy (NCBI): domain Bacteria; kingdom Pseudomonadati; phylum Pseudomonadota; class Gammaproteobacteria; order Pseudomonadales; family Pseudomonadaceae; genus Pseudomonas; species Pseudomonas sp. CGJS7. Next base: position 31,910 of record NZ_JBAMDI010000066.1, read on the forward strand.
TCGACACAGTTCGGCGCACCGACTACTACATGTGCCCGCAGTATTTCTACGGCGATTCTTCTGTTCGTGGAGGAGTCTGGCCGCTGGTCTGCTTCAATGAGAAAGATGGCTACATCAGCGTTCATTCCAGGCAGTACGACTCCTGCACCAAGAACGGCAACCCTTGCGTGGCGGCCACGGGCAACAAGGAATACCGTGAAACCGACTTCCAATGGGACGGGCTGAGTTTCGCACGCGCCTACAACTCTATTCGCGACATTCCGACCCTATCGGGCATGGGTGGCAACTGGGCGCATACGTTCTCGGATTGGATCATCAACCGATCCAGTTGCGGCGGAGACACCTGCCTGCGCACCTGGGTGCGCAGCGACGGCTACTACGAAGAGTTTCACTCGGTTGGCGGGAATGCCTTCAAATCGACCAGCCGCCCCAGCATAGTCATGTATCGCGAGCAGGATGATGTGGCGGCGATTTCCGGGCGTTGGCGGATTTCCTTGGGTGGCGGCAAGCAACTCAGGTTTGCCGAGAATGGAAAGCTGATTCGAATCGACCAGGGCGCCAGAAGCTACGACCTCAAGTATTGTTCAGCCCCGGAATTCACCGCAGGCACCTGCGCGGCGCTGGATAAACTGACCAAAGTGGTCAGCGACTCCGGACGCACCCTCAACTTCGAGTACGGCGAAGTAAAAGTCTCGACCGGTCCGAGTGCCGACGATTACAAGATCGAGACGGTCATCAGCCGAATCAAGAACGGCGCGACCGTCTTGGCCGAGTATGGCTATGACACAAGCGCCCGCATGATCGGCGCATCCTTCCCGCTGGGATCGGGCGAACAAGGGCGCAGCTATCTTTATGCCGAGCCGAATCGGCTGTGCCGGGACGGGCTGAGCGCCACTGTCGCACAATGCGATCCCGCGGACTTCCCCGATTACATGACCGGCGTTATCGACGAGAGCGGCAAGCGGATAGCGACCTACAACTATGGCCGCTACGGACGCGTGACCCTCAGCGAGTATGCCCCCGGCATCGGCAAGGTGACTTCCGATTACAAAGACGACGGCAGCGTCGAGGTAACCCTGCCCAAGGGCGCGAAGAAGAAGTACGGGTTCGTCGAAACCCCATTCCGCAAGCCCGCCGAAATACTGGTAACGAGCACCGATGGCTCTCTGCCCCAGCGCATATCCCGTACTTACAACTGGATGTGGCTGACCAGCAGCGTGGATGCCGATCGCTCGCGTACCAATTACGGCTACAACGCGCTGCAGGAAACTAGCCGAGTCGAAGGGCTGACCGAGGCCGGCGCGACCACGGCGTTCACCCGCTCGACTCAGACCGACTGGCATACGAATTTCAACGAGGTTGTCGGCCGCAAGGTCTACGACGCTTCCAACGCATTGGTATCCCAGCAAAGCATCGTCTACAACGCTCGCGCTCAGGTTCTGACCAGCACTCAGACCGATCCGGCCACCCAAACCAATCGGGTTACCACCAATACCTATTGCGAAACGGCAGACGTATCCGCGGGCGCTTGCCCTGTGGTGGGTCGCCTGAAGTCGGTGGATGGCCCGAGAACCGATGTCGCCGACATCACTCAGTATGTTTACTACCCGTCCGACGATCCGGCATGCGCGACGGCCGGAGCGGGCTGCGCTTACCGCAAGGGTGATTTGTGGAAGTCGCTGGATGCGCTCGGACGCGCCACGGAAATACTTCGCTATGACGCCTCCGGGCGAGTGCTGTCGGTGCGCGACGCGAACCAAGTCACGACCGATTCCGAGTACGACGATCGCGGTCGCCTGTTGGCGACGAAGCAGCGTGGCAGCAATGACGCGACTGAAGCCGATGACCGCATCACCAAGCTGGAGTACTGGCCGACCGGGCAAGTAAAGAAGGTAACGCTGCCTGACGGGTCGTTCACCACGTATGCCTACGATGTGGCCAACCGCTTGACCGACATCGCGGATAACGCCGGCAACACCATCCATTACACCTTGGATGCCGACGGCAACCGCGAGAAAGAAGACACCAAGACCGCCAGCGGCACGCTCAAGCGCACCTTGTCGCGCGTCTACAACCAGCTGAGCCAACTGCACATCGTCAAGGACGCCGCGGGCAATCCCACCACGCTGCGTTACGACGCCGACGGCAACCAAGACCGCACCACCGACGCGCTCGGCCGCATCACCGACCAAGACCACGACCCGCTCGGCCGCCTCAGCCGCACGCTGCAGGACGTCGGCGGGCTCAACGTCGAAACCAACTACGAGTACAACGCGCTCGACCAGATCACCAAGGTCACCGACCCCAAGCGCTTGAACACGCACTACCGCTACAACGGTTTCGGCGACCAAGTGCAGTTGGAGAGCCCGGACACCGGCATCACCGACTACACCTACAACGCCGCCGGCCTGGTTGCGACCAAGAAAGACGCCAACGACCCGGTCCCGCACAGCTACACCTACGACGCGTTGAACCGCCCGAAGACCGTGTCCTACACCGCCAGCGGCCCGGCCGACGTGGAGTACGACTACGACACCGTCAACAGCGTCTGCACTGCCGGTGAAACCTTCGCGATTGGTCGCGTCACCGCGATGCGCACCGACGGGACCGAGCTGAAGTATTGCTACGACCGTTTCGGCCAAGTGACGCGTAAAGTACAGGCCGTGGGCGGAAAGAGCTTTACTTTGCTCTACTCCTACACCCTGGGCGGAAAGCTCCGCTCAATGACCTACCCTGATGGCGCCGTAGTCGACTACGTCCGCGACATCCAGGGCCGAATCGCCGAAATCGGGGTGAGGCAAGCCGGCGGCGCGCGGACCGTGCTGCTCAACAACGCGGCCTACGAGCCGTTCGGTCCAGTGGCAGCCTGGACGTACGGCAACGGCCGCATTTTGAGTCGCAGCTATGACCTCGACTACCGTCCAAAGACCGTGTTCGATCCGGCCAGCGGCGGCCTATCGTTGGGCTATGGCTACAATGCCGTCGGCAACTTGATCGAGCTTAAGGATGGCCAGAACAGTGCGATCCAAGTCAAGTACGACTACGACTCAGTGGGTCGCTTGACGGTCACCCGTGACGGCGCGAGCAATACCGCACTGGAAACCTACGGATACGATAAGACTGGCAATCGCACCAGTCTGCTGCGCGCTGGCATCACTGAAATTTATAACTACACGGACACCAGTCATCGTCTGAGCCGTATCGGCGCGGTTGGTCGCGGTTACGACACGGTCGGTAATACCACAAGCATAGGCGGCACCGCGAAAGAGTTTGTCTACAACGCCAGCGATCGGATGAAGCAAGTCAAGCTAAATGGCGTCTTGAAGACCGGTTACCGCTACAACGCCATCGGTGAGCGCGTCGCATCGATCACCGGTGACAGCGGCCCTGTCACGACGCATACGCTCTACAACGAAGCAGGCCAGTGGATTGGTGATTACGACAGCACTGGCGCCACGATCCAGCAGGCGATTTGGCTGGGCGATGCACCGGTGGGCCTGCTTGCAGGCGCAGAGTCGAACCAGTCACTTGCGTACGTGCAGCCTGATCACTTGAACACGCCTCGCTCGGTGATCGATCCGGTGCGCAACGTCGCTATCTGGACTTGGGATGCCAAGAGTGAGGTGTTTGGCAGTACCCCGCCGAATCAAGATCCTGACCTGGACAGTACCGCGTTCGTATTCAACATGCGATTCCCTGGACAGCTTCACGACTCAAGCACAGGATTGAGCTACAACTACTTCCGTGACTATGAGCCAGCCATAGGGCGATATGTACAGAGCGACCCGATTGGCTTGAAAGGTGGGTTGAACACATTCGCATACGTCGGTAGCTCGCCGCTCAGCAGCGTTGACGCACTTGGTCTAGCGTCTGCTATCGCCCCCAGCCCGACTTTGCCCACTCGCGGCTTCATCTTTCCAACCGGCCGGGAGTTGGCGCTAGCGGCGCAAGCCTTAGTCGCCGGCGGGGCGACTGCTGCCGCATATACGACAGGCGCCGTGTTATTGCTGTATTCCCCGTCACTCGGAGTCGCCCCTTGCGAGCAAATGGGGCCCGGTGCCTGTGGGCGAATGTACGCAAAACCTGGCAGGGAAAAAGCAAAGCCCAGTAGGGAACAAAGGCCCAACGATTGCCCGACTGGAACAAAGCCAATTGATAAGATCGGCTTAAGCAAGGAGGATTTACACAGCGTTAAAGATGGGATAAATGCAGGTGCACAGGATTGGGTCGGCATTAGTCCGGATGGGCACGTTTGGATAAACGAAGATGGAAAGGCCAGTGACCAAGGACCTTACGAAAGTTATATCCCATGATTAACTCTGCTCGATACAGGATTTCACTCCGAATCACACACCCAAGCATTGCGAGTGGGCGCATAAGCAAAGAACTTGGACTCATTCCAAAATTTTGTTATACGTCTGGTGATCAGAAATTGACGCCAAAAGGCGAAGTGCTTCCCGGCATAAGGAAGGAGTCATTCTGGACCTACGAACTTGTAGCAACGGACGAACCCTTCGAGCAAACGTTGGAAGCGTTCAATTCGACGTTGAAGGACAAAGAACCATTCTTGAACGAAATCAATCAAACAGGGGGGCGTCTCGAGTACTTTGTTGGTTGGTTTGCGACAGGGGATTCTGGGTTTTCATTGGCTCCTCATCTGCTAAGTCAGCTCGTGGCCATAGGAATCAAACTGACCATCAACGTCTACGTTGAAAAGCCTTAGCCAAAGCCGGTAGCAGCTTCCAGGGAAGCAGAGGACAACCACCATCCCGCATTAGCCCGGCCCCAAGATCAGATTTCCCGTGTGTGAGCTCGGCAAATCAGAGAAGCTGGCGCCATGACGCAGTCCCGCTCTTCGCTGATCCCGCCCGGCCAGTCCGGTACGTTTCATTGCGTAGAGCGTTGCGTGTCCCGGGAGTTTCTGTGTGGGGTCGATCACTACACAGATCGGTCCTTCGAGCATCGTAAGGGCTAGCGGTTGATGTTGCTGGCGGAGTGCTTCGCTATTGACATTCATGCCTACGCCGTGATGAGCAACCACTTGCATCTGGCCGTGCAGTTGGAGACGGCTCGGGCGCGGCAACGGCCGGGTGCCGAGAACGACAGGCCGCTGCCGACTAAGGCGGCGGCCATCGTGAACTTAGGGCTGATGTATGGAGGTAAGCGTGCGTTCGATCTGCCCGGCCCACAAACGAAATACTCGGGCTAAGGCGCGGCGTCGCGATTGCTCGTGCTTCCGGACGGACGAGTTAGTTGGATCCGAGGGATCGATGGTATGGGCAATGCCGACCAATTCGTCGTGAAATGCCTTCAAATCCAGATAGGCATCAACGGGTAGCAAAACGTTGTTCGCGAACGCGGCAGACGGGTTCTTGCGGGACATAGCGGCACTCCTCTCCATGGATTGTCGGCCCGCGCTGCGCGATGTCGCAGGCGGGATGTCGGGAGGTTAAGAACCGTGTACAGACGGCGGGCGTATTCCCCTTGCGGGTGTTGTATTAGCCGCCCTCCCGACGTTGAGACGCGCCGAACTTGCGCCCAAATTTTGGGCGCAAAAAAACCACCGGGTTTTCGGAGGTGGTGCCGCTGTACAAGGAGTTCTTACGCTCCGTGGCGAAGATTGCGGCTTCGATATTCAAGTGTCAATCAGACAAAGACGAAAACGATGCAGGAGTCGTCGCATTGTTTGATTGCTGGAAAAATGTCGCTTCTTCGGATCGTCTAAGGTCGATGCCGCATCGCATCGTTAGCGTTTGTCATGCGACGACTTCAGGCGTTCTCGCATGAAAGGCACTGGATTCCCGCGCTCGCGGGAATGACGATCTGGGGGGCAGTCGGTGACTTCATATCTGTTTTCTATAAAGAGCCTATAGGTCTTTATAGAAAGGTTAGAAGTCCGAGGTCAGTCTGACTGGCGCGAAGCGGCATGGTGGCCAGTCCTTCCGTGTAGCGGACGCCCCAGATCCACCCCGACCAAGGCCAGACAGGCCCGTCCAGCCAAGCATCCAGGCTTAACGCCAGATGCACAGACCTACATAGACCATGCCCAAGGGCCCCAACCCCCGCCTTTCGGCAGGTTGACTTCGCCCACCTCAAAAAAGAGAATGATCGTTCATTCTACGATACGCCCGCGGTCCATCCCGGCCGCAACAACGACCTGAGGCTCCCCCATGCCGTCGCGCAAGTCACTGTCCTATAAGGCAATTCTCACTGTTTCCGTGCTCTCGCTGGCCCTGGCGGCCTGCGGAGGCGGGGGCGAACAAGGCGGCCCCGGCGGCCCTGGCGGTATGAAGGGCCAGGTCACGGTCGTGACCCTCAAGCCCGAGACCATCACCCTGACCCGCGAATTGCCCGGCCGGACCAGCGCTTCGCTGATCGCCGAGGTGCGGCCGCAGGTCAACGGCATCGTCGAGAAGCGATTGTTCACCGAGGGCGGTCTGGTCAAGGCCGGGCAGCCGCTGTATCAGCTCGACGACAAGACTTACGCCGCCGATCTGGAAACCGCCAAGGCCACGCTCGCGCGTGGCGAGGCGGCGTTGAATTCGGCGCGGCTCAATGCCAAGCGTTCGGCCGATCTGGTCAAGATCGATGCGGTCAGCAAGCAGGACGATGAGACCGCGGTCGCGACGCTCAAGCAATCGCAGGCCGATGTGAGCTCGGGCCGTGCGGCGGTGCAGAGCGCCAGCGTGATCTTGGGCCGCGCGCGCATCTCTTCGCCGATCAGCGGCCGCATCGGCAAGTCGGCGGTTACCGCCGGTGCGCTGGTCACCGCCAATCAGGCCGATGCGCTGGCGGTGGTGCAGCAGCTCGATCCGGTGCACGTCGACATCACTCAGTCGAGCGCGGAGTTGCTGGCGCTGCGCAAGCAGATCGCCGCGGGCACGCTGACCGAGGCGAGCACGCCGGTGACGATCCTGCTGGAAGACGGCAGCAAGTATCCGCTGGAAGGCAAGCTGGCGTTCTCCGAAGTCACCGTCGATGAAGGCACCGGCAGCTTCCTGCTGCGCGTGGTGGTGCCCAATCCCGACAACATCCTGATGCCGGGCATGTACGTGCGCGCCTTGGTCGGTACCGGTGTGCGCAGCAACGCGATCCTGGTTCCGCAGCAGGGCATCTCGCGCGATCCCAAGGGCAACGCCACCGCGATGGTGGTCAACGCCAAGGGCGAGGTCGAACCGCGCGAGCTGCAGGTCAGTCAGGCCATCGGCGACAAGTGGCTGGTCGAAAGCGGTCTGAAGGCCGGCGACAAGGTCATCGTCGAAGGCTTGCAGAAGATCGGCCCGGGCATGCCGGTGGACGCGACCGAGAAGGGCGCCGCGCCGGCCAAGCCGGCCGCCGCGCCCGCCGGCGCGCCGAAGCAGTAATCGGAGACATTCATGGCACGGTTCTTTATCGATCGCCCCATCTTTGCGTGGGTGCTGGCGATCATCATCATGTTGGGCGGCGCGATCGCGATCACCCAACTGCCGATCTCGCAATATCCAACCATCGCGCCGCCGACCGTATCGGTGAACGCGTCCTACCCCGGCGCTTCGGCTAAGGCCGTGGAAAACTCGGTGACCCAGATCATCGAGCAGAACATGAAGGGCATCGATGGCCTGATGTACATGTCGGCGACCAGTTCGTCCGACGGTCAGGCCGGCGTCACCCTGACGTTCGAAAGCGGCACCGATCCGGACATCGCCCAGGTGCAGGTGCAGAACAAGCTGCAACTGGCGACGCCGTTGTTGCCGCAGATCGTGCAGCAGCAGGGCGTGAGCGTGTCGAAGGCGAACTCGGCGTTCTTGCTGGTGATCGGCTTCGTGTCCGAAGACGGCAGCATGAACGGCGCGGACATCGCCGACTACGTGGCCGCCAACCTGGTCGATCCGCTGGCGCGCGTCAACGGCGTCGGCAGCACCCAGTTGTTCGGCACCAAGTACGCGATGCGCATTTGGCTCGACCCGGACAAGCTCAACACCTACAAGCTCACCCCGACCGACGTGATCAACGCGCTGCGCGCGCAGAACGCCCAGGTCGCGGTCGGTCAGCTCGGCGGTACCCCGTCGGTGAAGGGGCAGCAGCTCAACGCCACCATCACCGCGCAGGACCGTCTGCAGACCGCCGATCAGTTCAAGAACATCGTCGTGCGCGCCAACAGCAGCGGCGCGGTGCTGAAGTTGTCCGACGTCGCCCGGGTCGAACTGGGCCAAGAGGACTACAGCACCATCGCCCGCTTCAACGGCAAGCCGGCGACCGGTATCGCGATTTCGCTGGCGACCGGCGCCAACGCGCTGGCCACCGCGCAGGCGATCCAGGCCGAACTGGAGCAGCTCAAGCCTTCGTTCCCGAAGGGCCTGAAGGCGGTGACGCCGTTCGACACCACCCCGTTCGTGCGGGTGGCGATCGAGGAAGTGATCAAGACCCTGCTCGAAGCGATCGTGCTGGTGTTCCTGGTGATGTACCTGTTCCTGCAGAACTTCCGCGCCACCTTGATCCCGACGATCGCGGTGCCGGTGGTGTTGCTGGGCACGTTCGGCTTGCTGGCGCTGTTCGGTTATTCGGTGAACATGCTGACCATGTTCGCGGTGGTGCTGGCGATCGGCCTGTTGGTCGACGACGCCATCGTCGTGGTCGAAAACGTCGAGCGCGTGATGAGCGAGGAAGGTCTCTCGCCCAAGGAAGCCACGCGCAAGTCGATGGATCAGATCACCGGCGCGCTGGTGGGCATCGGCCTGGTGCTGTCGGCGGTGTTCGTGCCGATGGCGTTCCTGGGCGGCGCGACCGGCGTGATCTATCGCCAGTTCTCGGTCACCATCGTTTCGGCGATGGCGCTGTCGGTGCTGGTGGCGATCGTGCTGACGCCGGCGCTGTGCGCGACCATGCTCAAGCAGATCGAGAAGGGCCATCACGCGTCCGACAAGGGCTTCTTCGGCTGGTTCAACGACAAGTTCGACCGCGGCAACAGCAAGTACCAGGGCATCGTCCGCGGCATCGTCACCCGCACCGGCCGCTTCATGATCGTGTTCGCGGCGATGGCGGCGTTGATGGCGGTGCTGTTCTTGCGCCTGCCGTCTTCGTTCTTGCCGCAGGAAGATCAGGGCTTCTTGTTCACCATCGTGCAGGCTCCGGTCGGCGCGACTCAGGAACGTACCGGCGAAGTGCTCAAGAAGGTCGAAGAGCAGTTCCTGTCCGATCCGGCGGTGGATTCGCTGTTCACCGTGCAGGGCTTCAGCTTCGCCGGTAACGGCCAGAACGCGGGTATGGCGTTCTCGCAGCTCAAGCCGTGGGAAGAGCGCGCCACCACCTGGGGCGATCGCTGGCGCTGGTTGACCAGCTTCGGCAAGACCCCGATGCCCGACAACAGCGTCAACGGCGTGGTCGGCCGGGCGATGGGCAGCTTCATGCAGATCAAGGACGCGTTCGTGTTCGCGCTGGCGCCGCCGGCGGTGTTCGAACTGGGCAACTCCAACGGCTTCGTGTTCTACATGAAGGACAACGGCGCGCTCGGTCACGATGCGCTGGTCGCCGCGCGCAATCAGTTCCTCGGCATGGCCGCGCAAAGCAAGCTGTTGCAGAACGTGCGTCCGAACGGCATGGAAGACACGCCGCAGTTCCGCGTCGACGTCGACAATCAGAAGGCCGCGGCATTGGGCCTGAACATCGCCGACATCAACTCGACCCTGCAGGCGGCTTGGGGCGGTCAGTACATCGACGACTTCGTCGATCGCGGCCGGGTCAAGCGCGTCTACATCCAGGCCGATGCGCCGTTCCGCATGGCGCCGACCGACTTCAACCGCTGGTACGTGCGCAACGACAAGGGCGCGATGGTGCCGTTCTCGGCCTTCGCCACCACCCGTTGGGAATTCGGTTCGCCGCGTCTTGAGCGTTACAACGGCGTCTCGGCCCTGGAAATCAACGGCGAAGCCAAGCCGGGCGTGAGCTCGGGCGAGGCGATGGCCGAGGTCGAGAAGCTGGTCAAGCAGTTGCCGCCGGGCATCGGCCTGGAATGGACGGGCCTGTCGTATCAGGAACGTCAGGCCGGCGCGCAAACGCCGCTGTTGTACACGCTGTCGCTGTTGATCGTGTTCCTGTGCTTGGCCGCGATGTACGAAAGCTGGGCGATCCCGACCTCGGTGCTGTTGATCGCGCCGATGGGCATCCTGGGTACTGTGCTGGCGACGTGGCTGCGCGGCATGGAGCGCGACGTGTACTTCCAGGTGGCGATGCTGACCACAGTGGGCTTGTCGAGTAAGAACGCGATTCTGATCGTCGAGTTCGCCAAGGAAAATCTCGAGAAGGGCATGAACCTGATCGAAGGCACGCTGGCCGCGGTACGCGACCGTCTGCGCCCGATCATCATGACTTCGCTGGCGTTCGGTCTGGGCGTGTTGCCGCTGGCCTTGGCGTCCGGCGCGGGTTCCGGCGCGCAGCGCGCGATCGGTACCGGCGTGCTCGGCGGCATGGTGGTGGGTACGTTCCTGGGCATCTTCTTCGTCCCGCTGTTCTTCGTGGTGGTGGAGAAGTTGTTCGTCAGAAAGAAACACGCGCCCGCTGAGCACAGCGCCCAAGGAGCGCAGAGCCATGAGTAAGTTTTCGATCCACGCCCTGGCCCTGGCGATCGCGGTGGCGACCACCGGTTGCCTGACCCTGGCGCCGAAGTTGCCCGAACAGAACGCGGCGATCCCCGGCGAATGGCCGTTGCCGCCGACCACCCAGTCCTTCGTCGGCGCGCAACCGCTGACCTCGGACCCGGCGGCCTCGGCCGCCACCGCGACGGATTCGTCCGTCGCGGTGGCCGACATCGGTTGGCGCGATTTCTTCGCCGACCAGAACCTGGAAGACCTGATCGGCCGCGCGCTGGAGAACAACCGCGATCTGCGCGTGGCCGTGCTCAACGTCGAGAAGGCGCGCGCGCAGTACCGCGTCCAGCGCGCCGACCTGATGCCCGCGGTGGGCGTCGGCGGGCAGCTGCGTCGCAGCGGCACCAACTCGGGCGAGGGCGTCACCGACGCCTATACGGCCGGTGCGTCCATCACCAGCTTCGAGATCGATTTGTTCGGCCGCGTGCGCAGCCTGAGCCAGTCGGCGTTGCAGCGTTACTTCGCCGAAGAAGAAGCGCGCCGCGCCGCCCAGCTGAGCTTGATTTCCGAAGTCGCCAACGCCTACCTGACCTTGGCCGCGGACCGCGAGCTGCTGTCGGTGTCGGAAGCGACCTTGAAGAATCAGCAGGCCGCTTACGACCTGACCGAGAAGCGGCGTGAGCTGGGCGCGGTGTCCGGGCTCGAACTGAGCCAGGCGCGGACCCAGGTCGAGCAGTCGCGCGCCGATGCGGCGCGTTATGCCGGGCAGGTGGCGCAGGACATCAACGCGTTGAACCTGCTGGTCGGCGAAACCGTCGATCCGGCGTTGCTGCCGCAGAAGCTGACCGACGGCGTGACCGGCCTGTCCGCGTTGCCGGCGCAGTTGCCGTCGGAAGTGCTGCTGCGTCGCCCGGACGTGCTGCAGGCCGAGCACATGCTGCGCGCGCAGAACGCCAATATCGGCGCGGCGCGCGCGGCGTTCTTCCCGTCGATCAATCTGACCGGTTTCTTCGGCAGCGCCAGCAACGAGTTGTCGGGTCTGTTCGATGCGAACACCCGCAGCTGGTCGGTCAGCCCGGTGATCAATCTGCCGATCTTCCAGGGCGGCAAGCTGCGCGCGAATCTGGCTTCGGCCAAGGCCGATCAGCAGATCGCATTGGCCCAGTACGAAAAGGCGATTCAGTCGGGCTTCCGCGATGTCGCCGATGCGTTGGCGCTGACCAAGACCCTGTCGGAACAGCGTCAGGCGCAGGAAGCGCTGGTGGAAGCGGCCGGCCGCGCCGACCAGCTCTCCACCGCGCGTTACAAGGCTGGCCGCGACAGCTACCTCAACCAGCTCGACGCTCAGCGCACGCTGTACGGCGCGCAGCAGGGCTTGGTGACCGTGCGTCTGTCCGAACAGGCCAATCGGGTCACGCTCTACAAAGTGCTCGGAGGTGGCTGGAACGAGCGCAGCCAATGAGCACTCCGGGCAAGCCCACCGCCAAGGCCGCCGCGCGCGCGCAAGCGCAGCGCGAGCGGATCCTCGTGGCGGCGCAGAAATGCTTCGTTGTGCACGGCTTCCACGCCGCCAGCATGGCCAACATCGCCGACACGGCGGGCATGAGCGCGGGCCTGATCTACCGCTATTTCAAGGGTAAGAACGACATCATCCTGGCCATCATCGAGCGTCAGCTCGAAGAGGCCAGGGCCGATGTGGCCAAACTGCACGCGGCCAGCGATCTGGTCGCGGGCATTGCTGAAGTGTTTCAGCAGTGGCAGGCCAACGATCCCAACATCACCAGCGCGGCGTTGTTTCTGGAACTCACCGCCGAGGCCACGCGCGATGAAGAGATCGCCGCGGCCACGCATGCCTCGGACCGGGTGTTCCGCTCGGATCTGGCGGCGTGGTTCGCGCGCAGCGGCAGCGACGGCGGCTTGGGCATTCCCAGCGAGCAGGTCGATACGCGGGTGTTGATTCTGCAGTGCTTGATCGAAGGCCTGGCGATGCGCGCGATTTCGCAGCCGGATTTGAGCGTGGAGCAGGTGAAGTCGGCGTTGGATCAGTTTTTGCCGAGTTTGCTCAAGGCCGAAAGCTGAGCGTAGTTTTGCTTGCCACCCGCCGCCTGCCACCGGCCGCGACGAAGCTTCATTACCGTCATTCCGGCGAAAGCCGGAATCCATTTTGACTTTGCTCTTATCGCCGGCTGAAGTGCTGAGCAACAGCAAGATCAAAATGGATTCCGGCTTTCGCCGGAATGACGGTGTTGAGGGATGCGGTGCGACCTGGGTGTCGCGCTCGCAATCAGCGGGCCAATTGCTTAGCCAAATCGCCCAACGTCTTCATCGCCGTCTCGGTCTTGCGCTCCCAAGGCTGCCCGCAACTCAATCGCACATGGTGGGTGTAATCGCCGCGATTGGAGAACAAATGCCCCGGCAGAATGCCGATGCCGCGCGCCAACGCCGCTTCGAACAAGGCCTGCCCTTCGATCTTCGGCGGCAATTCGATCCATAACGTCATCCCGCCCGCGGGCTCGGCCACGCAGGTGCCGTCGGGCCAATGGTCCAGCACCGCCTGCCGATACACCTGGGCGTTGCCGGCCAGGGTCCGGCGCAAGCGGCGCAGGCCGCGTTCCATGTCGTGGCGGGCGAAGAATTCGATCAGCGCCATCTGCGGCAAGGTCGCGGTGGCGACGGTGGAGAAGCTCTTGGTCCGCAACAGCTCCGAGCGGCGACGGCCGCCGAGCATCCAGCCCACGCGCAGTCCCGGCGCCAGCATCTTCGAATACGAGCCGCAGGTGATCACGTGTTCGCCGTCGTCGAAGCGGCGCAGCGGCGACGGGCGTTCGCCGGAATAAGCCAGTTCGCCGTACAGATCGTCCTCGATCACCACCGTGCCGTGCGCGGCGCAGGCGGCGACGATTTCGCGTTTGTTGGCTTCGCTGGTCAAGCTGCCGAGCGGATTGTTGAAGTTGGGCACCAGCAGCGCGGCGCGGACGGCGTGGCGTTCCAGCAACTCGCGCAATTGGGTCGGGTCGATGCCGTGGCCGGGGCGGTTGGGGATTTCCAGCACACGTAGACCGTGCGCGGACACCGCCTGCAGCAGGCCGTGATAGGTCGGCGATTCCAGGATCACGATGTCGCCGGGGCGGGTGATCGTGCGCAAGGTCAGGCTGATGGCTTCCATCGCGCCGGCGGTGACGATGACTTCGTCGGGATCGATCTCCACCCCGCACTGCGCGTAGCGCTGAGCGATGCGTTCGCGCAGTTGCGGCAGGCCTTGCGGCACGGTGTAGCTGAGCGCGGTGTACGGATCGCGGCGCATCGCCCGCGCGACCGCAGTCGCCAGCGCCGCGCTGGGCAGCATCGATGCGTCGGGGGTGGCGGCGTGCATCGGGATCAGGTCGCGTCGCGATTGTACGTCGAGCACGCCGAGCAGGGCGGGATTGCGCACCGGCATCGGCGCGCGCGACAGATGCCGGGCGCGGCTGCTTCTCGGCGCGGCGCCAGCGGCGGCGCGGACGTAATAGCCCGAGCGCGGCCGTGCTTCGATCAGGCCTTCGCGTTCGAGTTGCTGATACGCCTCCACCGCGGTGGCCAGGCTGATGCGCTGGTCGCGGCCGAGCCGGCGCAGCGAGGGCAGGCGCTCGCCGGCGCGCAGGACGCCGCGTTGGATTTGCCGGCGCATGCGGTCGGCGAGGCGTTCGTAAAGCAGGTCTTGGGACATGGCGTGTACCTGGAGCCACTGCGTTCTAAAGCCCCTCTCCCGCTTGCGGGAGAGGGGTTGGGGTGAGGGCACGGGGGCTGGAAGAGCATTCGCGCCTGCGGCGCTCATCCCCTCACCCCAGCCCTCTCCCGCAAGCGGGAGAGGGAGCAAAGCTACTCAACTGTACCGGTCGAAATCCATCCTAACTGAATCTGTATCGGTCCGCCGCCCACCCCTAACCTGGGCTTCCCCCACTCCGCCTCGCCCCACGCGAGCCCCACCGCCATGAGCCCCGTCGCCACCCCCGCCGAATCGCGCACCGCGCTGATCCAACTGCTGATCGCCGAACTGCTGATCGGCTCGGTCGGCGTATTCGTCCACGAGAGCGGCCAGAACGCGATTACCGCGGTGCTGTTCCGCTGCATCTTCGGCAGCGCGTTCCTGCTGGTCTGGGGCTCGGCGCGCGGCTTGTTCCAGGGCTTGCTCGGCGAGCGCGCCTTGATCCGCTCGGCGATCTTCAGCGGCGTGCTGCTGGTGTTGAACTGGGTCGCGCTGTTCGCCGGCATGGCGCGTTCGTCGATCGGCGTGGCGACGATGGTCTACCACTTCTTCCCGTTCGTGATCCTGGGCATGGCCGCGATGTTCTACGGCGAGCGCACCCGCGCGGCCGACATCGGCTGGACCGCGATCGCCTTCGTCGGTGTGTTGTGTTCGGCCGATCCGTTCAAGCTGTGGACCAGCGCCGGCACCGGATATCTCATCGGCGTGGGGCTGACCTTCGTCGCGGCGATCCTGTGCGGCGCTTCGTTGCTGCTGTCGCGGCGCATCAGCCGCGAACGCCCGTTCGCGGTGGTGTTGATCCAATGCCTGGTCGGCATCGTCATGCTCGCGCCGTTCGCCGATTACGCGGCGGTGTGGGCGCCCGGTTCGCACTGGTTCTGGCTCGCCGGCCTGGGTCTGATCCACAGCGGCGTGTGTTACGTGCTGTTCTATTCGTCTTATCCGCGGCTGCAGGTGGCGACCATCGCGGTACTGGCCTTCATCTATCCGGTGATCGCGCTGCTGCTGGACTATCTGGTCTACGGCCGCACGCTGGCGCCGGTGCAGAGTCTGGGCGTGGCGCTGATCGTGCTGGGCACTTTGGGCGTCAACCTGAAATGGCGGTGGCGCCGGCCGGTGCCGGCGCGGGCCTGAGCGTATTCAACGAACGACGGATTTCTCGACCCGGTTCGCCCGCGCGGCGGATCAGCAGGCGGTTGCGTCTGCTCGGCCGGCACAGGGAGGCGCCGGCGGGGTATTTCATGGGGGGCTCTGCCCGAGTGGGTGAGCGCCAAGAGCAAAAAGGGTTCCGGCTTTCGCCGGAATGACGGGTGTGGGAGGGCATGGTTGGTTGGCGAGGGTTAGTCGGCCAACACCAAGCGCCACGCGCCTTCGACATCGTTCTCGATCGCCGACCACGGCACCCGTTCGGCGCCGCGCAAGCGTTCCCAGCCGCGCGCGAGTTCTTCGCGGATATCGTCCCAATGGCGCTCGCCATGATGCAGCCGCGCGCCGATGCCGTAAGTGATCGCCAACTCGCGGGTGCGGTGCGACACCGTGGCCGCAGCGTCCGGATCGTGGTTGGGCGAGGAGGAAAGCCAGTCGAAGTTACGAGGCGGCATAGGCAGGTCCGTTGGCATTCCTTTTGCATTGGCAAGATATCGCTTTTATCTTCCGTTAGGGTTACCGAAGTCTCCTGGCTCACGCCTAAAACGCGAGCTGCGTCGCAAACGCGCATTCGGGTTTTCGCGCGCTTGTTCGTTACCGGCGCCGAAGCGCGACGCGAACTGAACCCCGCACCCCTCGCTGTCTGAATGCGCGTGACTGCGGTCACCGTTGCCGGCGATGGAAAAAAGAACGCCGCCCACGTGGGGCGGCGTCTAAAGCGCATCCTTGCGCTCAACCCTTGATGCAGACCACCTGGCGCAAGGTGTGGACCACCTCAACCAGATCGGCCTGTGCCGCCATCACCGCTTCGATCGGCTTGTACGCCGCCGGCGATTCGTCGATGACCGCCGCGTCCTTACGGCATTCCACGTGGGCCGTGGCCGCACGGTGGTCCTTCAGCGTGATCTTCTGCCGCGCTTCGGTGCGGCTCATCACCCGGCCGGCGCCGTGGCTGCAGCTGTGGAAGCTGTCGGCGTTGCCCTTGCCGCGCACGATGTAGCTGCGCGCGCCCATGCTGCCGGGGATGATGCCGAGCTCGCCCTCGCGGGCGCTGACCGCGCCCTTGCGGGTGACCCACAACGATTCGCCGAAGTGGTCCTCGCGCTGCACGTAGTTGTGGTGGCAGTTGACCGCGGTCTTTTCCAGCTGGAACTTCGGCAACTGGATGCGCATGGCATGCAGCACCCGATCCATCATCGCTTCGCGGTTGTGGCGGGCGTAGTCCTGCGCCCAGCCGACCGCTTCGATGTAGTCGTCGAACAAAGGCTCGCCTTCCAACAGAAAGGCCAGGTCCTTGTCCGGCAGGTGGAAGCCGAGCACGCGCCGTTCCAGTTTCAGCCGAGCCAGTTCGATGAAGTAACTGCCGATCAGGTTGCCGGTGCCGCGCGAGCCGGAGTGCAGCATCGCCCAAACCGCGCCGGCCTCATCCAGACAAATCTCGATGAAGTGGTTGCCGCCGCCGAGCGTGCCGATTTGCTTGTCCAGCTTGTCGGTGCGCAGCTTGCGGTGCTTGGCGTGGATCGCGTCCAGCCGCGTCGCCAGGCCCGATTTGGCCAGCCGCGTGGCATGGCTGTCGGGCAGGCGCCGGTGTTCGCCGCCGCGGCCGTTGCCGACCGGGACGCA
Source organism: Pseudomonas sp. CGJS7 (assembly GCF_036961695.1). Lineage (NCBI taxonomy): Bacteria > Pseudomonadati > Pseudomonadota > Gammaproteobacteria > Pseudomonadales > Pseudomonadaceae > Pseudomonas > Pseudomonas sp. CGJS7. The sequence goes on from NZ_JBAMDI010000066.1 coordinate 48,986, forward strand.
GTGCTCGATCGCCGAGCGCAACTTGGCCAGGCTGTCGGGCAGATCCTTCGCCCGCAGCGTGGTGCGCACCGCGGCCATGCCGCAGCCCAAGTCGACGCCGACCGCGGCCGGGATGATCGCGCCGCGGGTCGGCACGACCGAGCCGACGGTGGCGCCTTTGCCCAAGTGCACGTCCGGCATCACCGCGACCCAGGGCCCGACGTGGGGCAGGGCGGCGATGTTGCGCAGCTGCCGCCGCGCGCCTTCGTCGATCGGCACGCCGCGGACCCAGCCTTTGACCGGCACCGCGCCTTCTTCGGCGTGGAGCAGTTCGTAGCTTGAGGTACTCATGTCAATGTTCCTTATGAAGCAGGCCGGTTCGTATCGGCCCGCGGTACTTGAAGGCGTTGCGAGCCCGAGGCGCGGCGAGCAAGCTCGCGGCGTACGAATCGGGTTCGGTGCCGTTGCGAAGTCCGTGTTGCAGCAGTTCGGCGCGGCTCAGTTGTCGCTTGCTGCGGGCGTACAGCGAACAGGCGCCGTACTGCCGGCAGCGTTCGCCGCCGCAGTTGCCGATCTTCTTGTGGCTGACCGCATCGAAGACGTCCTGTTTTTCCAGGCTGCGCCTGCGTTGCCCGGGCTTGCGCACGGGCTCGCGCGGCGGCACCGGCGCGAGTTCGATCTCGTACCAGAGGCCGTCGATGCGCCGCAGCTGGGTGCGCTCATCCAACTTGCGCACTTCGTCCTGCCATCCCGCCTGCCGTTCCTGCACCGCCAGGCAATGCGCGCGGCGGCGTCGCAGGCGCAGCGCGATCCCGGCGTCGTTGCGCATCAGGCAACCGTTGCGCGGGTCTACATACAGCCGTTGCCAGACTTCGTTGAGCGGCTTCAAACCGCCCCAGCTCTGCATTACATGAAGTTCTCCATCGATCTCGAACAGCCGGATGGCGACGAAATTGTCGATATGTTGGTGGATGTGTTGTTGAACGGTGTTGCGCCGGTCCACGCGCGCGCACAGTTCGGAGTAGACGAAATCCCAGCGCCGGCCGACCTGACGTTCCAGATAGCGTTGCAGCGGGCGCAGGTTTTCGTTGAGCCATTTGGGGTCGTGACGATGACGGAACTTCAGGCTCTCGCGTTGCCGGTCGTCTTGCCGATCGCGCGGAGGCCGCGAGGAATGAAAACCTCCTCGGCGCGGCCGTTCGACGATCACCTTGTACATGTCGTTACGCATACAGATTGGGATCCGATAGATATCCCCGCGCCGCGGCCCACGGCCGCGCACGGTGAGATGGCCGCCCCTCGGGGCGGCGTTCGCGTTTTGCCGGCGGCTTGCGCGCTATCGGAATCCGGACGGCAGCGATGCCGTCCGGTCCAGCGTTCAGCCGTCGCTCTTCAGGCTGACCAATTGCTTCATGACTCCCTCCAGACCGCCGAACACGGTCAACTTGTCGATCTTCTCGGTGATCTTTTCCAGCGCCTCGAGTTCCTTCAGGCGCATCAACACCGGGCTTTCCTCGATCAGCTTGGCGGTGTTGAGCAGGCTGCGGGTCGCGTTCGCCTCTTCGCGGCGACGGATCACGTTGGCCTGCGCGGACTTCTCCGCCTGCACCACGCCGTTGAGGATGTCCTTCATCTCGCCCGGCAGGATCACGTCCTTGACGCCGACGCCGAGCACTTCCACGCCGACCGCGCCGATCGGGCCGCGCACGGCGGCGAAGATGTCCGCGTCCAGCGAAGCCTTGTCGCCGAGCAACTCATCCAGGGTCTTGGACGAGATCGCCTTGCGCAGTCCGTACTGCAACTCGCGGTAGACGTGATCGGAGTACTTGGCCACCTGGGTGCGCGCGGCGACCGGATCGGTCACGCGCAGGCTCGCGGCCAGATTGACGCGCAACGACACCTTGTCGCGGGTCAGCAGTTCCTGGCCGGAGACTTCCATCGACTGCACGCGCAGCTCCACGGTTTCCACCGCGACGTTGTTGCGCAGGTTCCAGAACGCGTACGCACCCGGCTCCAGACGACGCGCGAACTTGCCGTCGACGAACAATAGGCCGGCGGATTCGGTCGGGACGTTGCCGGCGACGGCGACGCGCGCGAGGTTGCCCAGCTGACGCAGACCGTTGACGACTTCGCGCTCCAACTCCAGGCCGTCGCTCAAGGCGATGGCGCGGATTTCGATGGTGGCCAGGCCCTTCCAGTACAAGCGTCGGCTGCCCGGCGCGAGCACATCGGCGATACGGCCGTTGCGCAGCATCAGGCCGACTTCGTCGTTGCCGATGTCGGCCAGCACGAAGTGTTCGCCGAGCTTGTCGCCCAGGCCGACGATCAATGCTTCACCGTCGGTACCGGCGTACTGGCTGTTGGCGATGGAATGCTCGACCAGCTGCAGATCGCGCTTGAACTCGTTGAGTCGGTGCACGCCCGGGCCGAGCACGCGCTCGATCCGGCGGTTGCGGTAAACCAGCACGCGCTCGGCATCGCCGACCACGACTTTCTTCATCCAGAACATGATTTTCTCCTTGGCGTTCCGGTGGTCCGATCCGTGGCGATGGCCGTTGCGACCGAATCGGTTGTCGCAAGGCGCTGTGGGTGCGGCGCGATAGGCGCAGCGGGACTCGCGTCGTGCGTTTTCGCACAACGTTGTGGCGGGCTCGCCGCGTTGAGCGGCGAACGGGAATAGGGCGGAAACGCCCCGACGCCGGCATCGCGGAACCCGCGCGCGGTGAGCGCGGGATCGATGCCGCCGGACACCGCGACGATCCTTGTCGCCGATGTCCGCGCCGCGCCGTCCTTGCGCCTGCTGGGCGCGGGTCCGGCGGTGCCGCCGTTGCTGCGTTCGGCCGCGCGTCCCGTGCCGGCGACGTTTGCCGAAACGCCGCGCGGGGCGTTTCCTGGGTTGGAACTTTCGTTCCTTTACGACTGCGTTTCAGGCAGTGGGTGGGATAGCGGGATTCGAACCCGCGTATGCAGCATTAACCGTGCTGTGCTCTACCGCTGAGCTATATCCAGTGTGAAAGAATCGGACTCGAACCGATGACCTGCGCACTAAGTCGCCGCTCTGACCTCTGAGCTACCTTCCTGGAGCAAAACCCAACCACGCATTCGGCATACGCCACGGCAAAGCCGCGCGCACCGGACGGGACTTGAGCCCGTACCGCGGACATGCGTTTATGAGGTTCTGCTTATTGCCGTCCGTTGCCGGACGGCAATGCGTTCGGGCGCAAGCGCCCATGTTTGTCGATCCCGCGCACCGCTCGTGCCGAAGCACCCAAGCACGGCGCTGTAAGCGCCTCCACGGTCGAACCCCTTCCTCTCGGATGCTTCGGGGCCGCGCGATCGTATTGTTTTTAAGGGGTTTTGCAGTGTTCCTTTGCGGACGCTGAAACGAAAACGCCCCCGGTGTTTGACCGAGGGCGTCAGCGTTCCTCGGAAGATCGGGGCGACCGATCTCCCTTGGCGAAGGAGATCAGTCCGGCGTGATTTGCTGGTCGCTGCGACCGCGCATCGACAACGCGCAGTCGAACCCGCCGGGGCACGAAGGCCGCGGTGCGTTCTGCTTGGCGATGTGAATGTCGAAATGCATGGGAAGGCGGTCGGTTGGATTGCGTCGCAAGGACGATGGGCGCGAACTCTACGCGGGCGAAATTACGGATGCAAGACCGTTCGTCGTGTCGCGAAAGGTTTTGTTGTGGGTAGGAGTGCGGCGAGGAGTGTCGATTGCGATGCTGACTGCGGGGGCGTTTGCCCTCACTCCGACCCTCTCCCGCGCCCCGAAGGAAGTCACCTTGGGTGGCAAGCGGGAGAGGGAGAGAGACGATGTCGCTTAGATCGCTGCCAGCAATATGTCGGTGTCGATCACTTCGGCGAACTCCGCGCGCAAGGTCGCCAGATGTGCGCGGGCGATGGTTTCGGCGGGGATGATCGCGCCGTCGGCGTCGGTCAGATCGAAACAGCAACATGCATCGCCGACCACCACCGTGCGGTAGCCTAGATTGCTCGCCACTCGCGCGGTGGTCGATACGCACATGTCGGTGCTGATGCCGAACAGGATCACGCAGTCCACGCCGAGCCGACGCAAGCGCAGATCCAGGTCGGTGCCGATGAACGCGGCGTTGACCGACTTCCCGATTACCGCTTCGCTCGGCAAGGGTTCGAAGCCTTCGCGAAGCGCATTGCCCGGATGCGATGGATGCAGCGGCGATCCGGTGTGCACCGAATCGTGGCGCACGTGGATCAGCGGCAGACCGCGTTGGCGCCAGGCCGCCAGCAATCGTTGGCCGTTGCGTTCCATTGAAGGATTGTCGCGGCGGCCCCACGGCGGATAGTCGAAGCCGCGTTGCACGTCGATGGGGATCAGGGCGGTGTTGGGCGAAAGTTTCATGGGGCAGGGGTCCGTGATTGGATCGACGGCCGCGATACGGCCGCGCCCCATCCTGCGGATTCGCCTATGCCGGTCTCAACCCGGCAGAATGACGGCTCCGGCCGGCGCGCCGCCCCTGATACCGCCACGATGAAGACGCTGGACGAAGTCGACCGCAAGCTGATCGCTCTGTTGCAGGACAACGCCCGTCTGTCTACGGTCGCCCTGGCCAAGGCGGTGGGGCTCTCGCGCAGTACCGTGCAGGAGCGTTTGCAGCGGTTGGAATCGGCCGGGGTGATCGCGCAATACACGGTGCGTCTGGGCAGCGGCGCCGATCCGCTGTGCGCGTGGCTGTTGTTGCGTTACGCCGAAGGCTTCAGCTGCGACGACATCGTGCCGCCGCTGGCGCAATGGCCGCAGGTGCGGCTGGTGCACAGCGTGGCGGGGGAAACCGATCTGATGGTGCTGGTGGAGACGCGCTCGCCCAGCGAGCTGGCCGATCTGCGCGAGCGGGTGGCGGCGATGAAGGGGGTGGATGATGTCACTACGATTCCGATTTTGCGTACGGCGTTGGATCGGTTGTAGCAGTTGTAGCGTGGTCGTGCCTTTGTGGTCGACCGCACCGAAATTCCCCACCCTCCCTACCGTCATTCCGGCGAAAGCCGGAACCCATTTTGACGTTGCTGTTATTGCGGTGTGGGGCTTGGAGCAAAAGCAAGATCAAAATGGGTTCCGGCTTTCGCCGGAATGACGGTAGGGGAATTTCGACGCTACGGATCGCCGCAATCGCGATGTGTGCGGTTGCAACCTCACTCCGAATCGAGCTGAGCCAGATTCATCACCCACTCGGGCACTTCCGGCTCATTGGCGAAGAAGCTCGCCGGTTTCTTCTCGCCGATCGCCCAACGGTGCAGCCAGCTCGGCCCGGCCGGGCCGGTGTAAGCGTCGGCGCGCTCGTAGGCCGGATCGCGCATGGCTTCGTCCAGGCCGATGAATCGGTAGCCGCGCTTGCGCGCCATCGCGATCAGGTCGCCGTAGCAGGCCGCGTTGAGCGCGTTGGCGTGGATCAGCCAGACCTGCGGCAGGTTGTAGCCGAGCAGGGCGATGGACTGTTGTTCGTAGTAGTCGAGCTTGCGGCCCATGTACTGGACGTAGTCGCGGCGCAGCTTCTTTCTGAGTTTGTCCGCGTCCGGCGCGGCGGCCGCGCGCAGGTAGGCGCCGGCCCAGATCCAGTCGGAGTTGTCGACCGTCACCGGCGCGATGCGGTAGCCGTGCGCGGACAGGAATTGCGCCAGATCGGTCTTGTCCTGGGCGCTGCGGCCGGCGCGCAGATACGGATGGCGGAACCAGTGCGGGGTCTGGCCGCGGCTGCTCAGCAACGGGCGCAGCTGGCGTTCGCCGCGCAGGATGTCGTCGCGGTACGCCGGCAGGCCGACCGCGTGCAGATCGGCGTGGCTGAAGCTGTGGTTGCCCAGGGTCGCGCCGGCGTCGAGCCAGTCGCGCAGCATCGCCAGGCGCTCGGGTTGCACTTGGCCGTCGGCTTCCAGCTTGCCTTCGTTGACGAAGCCGATCGCGGGCACGCCAGCCTTGCGGATCGCCGCCATCAAACGATGGTGGTCGGCGAGGATCGATACGGTTTCGACCTGCGGCAACTGCACCCAGGGCAAGTCGTCGACGGTCATCGCGATGCGCCGGTCCGGCGCGGTCTTGGCGGGGCCGGGTTGTTTGGCCGCGGCTGGCGCCAGCGCGGCGTGGGTGAGCAACAACAGGCAGGCGAGCAGCGGGGCGAGCGGGCGCATGCGGATCTCCGGTCGGGGACGCAGCGATGATCGCTGCGTCCGCGCCGGCTGCCTACCGCCCGAAGTCGCAGCTGCGCAGCCGGTCGCGCAATCGGCGCGACGCGGCCGGCGGAGCCGCGCCGGTGCTCAGTCGAGTTTGCGCGAGATCACGTAGTACGCCAGATTGCCCAGGCCGACCGCGGCCAGCAGCACGGCGATGGTGCCGGCGTTGGCGTTGCGCCAGCCGGCGGCTTCGATGATGCCGAAGCCGATCGCCAGCAGCACCATGACGATGCCCCAGCGCAGCGCGCCGTGGCGGCGGCGGATGTCTTCGTCGCGGGCCATCGAGCGCAACAGTTCGTCGTTGCCGCCGGTTTGCAACAGTTTGCTGCGGAAGCGCGCTTCCACGACGATCTTGATCGCGAAGACGATGCAGACGAACAGGGTGATGGGGACAAGGATCTCGGGCATGGCGGCAGTCTCTTCGGGTTAGGGGCTCGCTGCAATGGATACGGGGCGGTCGCGGGCGGTTGCAGGCGGTCGGAAAGGCGGGGGGAATGGTTGGGGGGCTGGCTTCGGCCCCAGGCCCTCAGCCCAGCCCACCCGGGTCCAAACGCTTGGCGTTTGGGCGTTCGCGGACGCGCGAGCCAGTGGCTCGCAGGCGGCGGCCACTCTCTCGGCAAGCGGGAGAGGCAGTGGAACTGGCGGGGGACCAGGTGAGAGAGGGCGCTGGTAACCAAGGGCGACGGACAAGTGACAGGTATCATCGCCAGACCGGTGGCTCGGCACTGCAACCGATGGCGCCTAGGCCGCATCCTGGTTCTCCGATGACCGGTCCTACCCCATGAACGACGATCGCAGCCTGGTCGAAGCCGTCCTGGCTCGCACGCCGGGCGCGTTCGAGCGCCTGGTCCGCGAGTACCAGGGGCTGTGCTGGCACATCATCCAGCGGATGGTCCGCCATCCCGACGACACCCGCGAGCTGTGTCAGGAAGCGTTCCTGCGGGTGCACCAGTGCCTGCATCAGTACCGCCACGAGAGCGCGCTGAAGTCCTGGATCGGCCAGGTGGCCTATTCGGTGGCCAAGCGGCATCTGGAGCGCAAGCGCATCCCGATCGTGGAAACCCCGGCCGATGAGGACGCGCTGTCGCCGCTGGAACTGGTCAGCGACGGCTTCGACCTGGAAGCGGCCTGCGCCGACGAAGAAATCGCCGCCGGCCTGCACGCCGAAATCGAGGCGCTGCCGCCGTTGCAGCGGACGCTGCTGACCCTGTATCACCTGGAAGAAGTGCCCATCGGCGAGATCGCCAAGATGACCGGCCTGGCCGAGGGCACCATCAAGAGCCACCTGTTCCGGACCCGCGCGCGGCTGCGCCAGCGTCTGGAAGAACGGCTGGGAGAAATCGCATGAACCGCAAATCCGACGACATCCGCTCCGGCGCCGAGGCGACCGATTTCGACGATCGGCGCATCGCCCGCGAGTGGGACTTGCAAGAACGCGCGCAACGCGATGAGCGCGCCGGCGCGCCGATGAGCGAAGCCGATCCGCGGCTGGCCCAGTACCGGTTGCTGACCCGGGCCCTGCGCGCGCCGGTGATGGAGCCGATTCCCTACGGCTTCGCCGAACAGGTCGCGCGCCGGGTCGAGGCCGCCGCCGGCGCCAGCGACCGGGTCGAGCGTTATCTGCAGCAACTGCTGCTGGTCGCGCTGGTGGTGGCGGGCGCGGGCATGGCGTGGTCGGGCAGCGCGAATTGGTTGCCGAGCCTGCAGGCGCCGTTGCAGCAACTGCCGCAAGGCAGCCTGACCTGGGGCGGATTGGCCGGCGCATGCTGCTTGCTGACCTGGGGATGGGACGGGCTGGCGCGTTTGATCGGCGCGGACGCGCCTAGCGGCGGTCGGGCCGCCTGAGCCGCGGCGCGCGCGGCTTTGCCGTATCGGAAACTCGACCCGGCTTCGAACCGCTGCTTGGTTTAGGCGCTCCTCGCGCGTGCGCGCGCACGGCCGCGCGCCGCCGGCGACTGTGAGCGCCGACATGCTTTAAACGATCACTCGCGCAGGCGCGCGCACGCCGCCTGGCATGCGTTCGCGCGCGTGGAAGCGACGCATCGCGCGTCGGATGTGTTGTATCGCGACGGCGTGCGCAGTTCCTCGCCATCAGCGTCCCGCGCGTGTCACCCAAGTAACAGCCATCGCCCGACCCCCTCACCAGACTCGGCTCACATGCCGACAACAGGAGAGGCGAGTGATGGAACGTACCCGGCCGGAACGACCCGATTTCAAGGCCGCAGATGAAATGTTCGCCAATGCCTGGCGGATCAGCCTGCCCGAACTGGAAGCGCGCGCGCGCCGCTTCGCCGAAGGCCAGCGCGATCGCGCCGAGGAATTGCTGGCCAATACCGCGATCAAGGCGTTGCTGTTCATGCGCCGCTCGCCGGAGACGGTGACCGACCCGTGCGGATTTTTGTTCGTGGTGCTGCGGCACGTGTTTTTGGACAGCGTGCGCCGGCGCGGCCGCGACCGCGAAGTGTTCGACCGCAATCGCGAAGTCGACAGCGAGGCCGGCGGATTCGCCCACGACGGGCTGTCGGCCTTGCAGAAACTGGAGCTGGATCAGCAGCTCGACCGGGTGGTGGCCGCGGTGGCGCGGATGAGCCGCGAGCAGCGCCGGTTGTTCGCCTATCGCTTCATCGACGACCTGCCGTATCCGGTGATCGCCGAGAAACTGCACATCAATCAACCGCTGGCGCGCAAGCGAGTCGAGCTGTTGCGCAATCGCCTGAAGCTGGCGATGAGCCGCGACTGATCCGGCGGCCGCGCGTGGCCGTTCGCGCGCGGCCGCGTCGTTGATTCCGGCGTCGGCGCGTTTCACAAGGCCGGCCGGACCGCGTTCCACCCGAATAGACCCGTAACCAAATCAACCCAAGGACAGGCTCATGGCCGATACCCCCGTCAACTCGCAGATCACCGACGCCGTCACCCAGACCAACGTCAAGGTGGTCGCCGAAGCGCCCGCGCAAGCCATCGCTTCGCTGTATCAGGTGTCCAGCCATTCCACCGGATTGGCATTGCAGAACGCGGTGCACAGCCAGCAGGTGCTCAATCAGATCTCCAGCGCGGTGGTGTCCAAGGCGGTGCAGTTGATCATGGCGGTAGGCGACAAGACATGAGGCGCGCGGCCAAGCGTTCGGGTAGTGGGCGAGCGGGATGGGTTCGGCGCGCGGGAGAGTCGCGATGAAGTTCTGGTTCGGTAAAGACAAGAATCCGCCGGCGTCGGGGTCGCAGCCGGCATCGCCGTCGCAACCGTCGCAACCGGCGAGCGCCGCGGTCGCGCCGGCGAATGCGGGCGCGGCGCCGATGGCGGTGGG
>NZ_JBAMDI010000067.1:0-57537 GCF_036961695.1 Pseudomonas sp. CGJS7
GATGCCAGCGCGGCGTCGACGCGCTCGTAGTCGTCGACTTCGTAGGCATCGGCTTGCGCCAGTTCCTGTGCGCTGATCGCGAACACCATGCCGTCGACCCGGTCATGGTCGTCGCCGCTGGCTTCGACGATGGGGTGATAGGCCTCGCCGCTGGTGGCCACCACTTGCGGGTCGTCGATCTTCACCATCGTGCGCCGGTAACCGACCAAGGCATCGGCGCGGCCGTCCAGCAAACGGCCGAAGGTGGCTTGTTGCACCGCCGGTAGTTGCAACGTGCCGTAGGAAAACAACTGCTCGGTGAAGGTGTCGCTCATGCTCGCTCCATCGCGCGGCGCCCGCCGCGCGTTGTCGGTATCGGCTGCGTTACTGCGCATCGCCGCGGCGATGCGCAGTAACGGATGGTCAGACTTGCGCCGGCGTGCGCAGGGCCTGCCAACGTTGCGCCAGCTGCGCCGCGAACAGCGTAGCCGACGGCGGATGCGCGGCGAAGTGCAGGAACGGTTCGATGAATTCCAGTTCCATGATCCGGAACACGCCGTTGTCGACCACGCCGTCCACGCGCACATAGGCCTGGTCGCGGTAACCCAGCTGCGTCACCGCCTGCAAGGCCTGCCGTGCCGAGGCCAAGGTCTCCGGCGTCGGCGCGGTCGGATCGGCGCTGCCGCCGTGGTAGGTCTGCACGCGGTAGTCGCCGGCGCCCGGCTTCTTGAGCACGGCGTGGCTGTAGACGCCGCCGAAGAACAGCAGCGACCATTCGCCTTGCTCGACGATCTGCGGCATGAACGGCTGCACCAGATAGTCCAGCTCGCGCGGCAACCCCGCCAGCGCTTGCTCGAACTCCGCGCTGCCGACCTGTCCGCGCACGGTATGCCAGGCGCCGCCGCTGACGCTGGGCTTGACCACCACCTCGCCGCTCATCGACGCCAAGGCCGTCGACAGCTCGCTGCCGCGGGCCAGGGTGGTGGGAATGATGTCGACGCCCTGCGCGGCCAGCTCCAGCAGATAGCGCTTGTCGCTGTTCCAGATCAGCAGCGGCAGCGGATTGACCACCACCGCGCCGATCGACTCGATGTGCGCGTACCAGGCCAGGAACTCGGTGTAGTACTGGAAATAGTCCCAGGTGCTGCGGATCAACAGCGCGTCGAACGCGCTCCAATCCACCGCGGGATCGTTCCACATGCAGGCGGTGGAGTGGACGCCGTGCGCACGCAACGCTTCGACCAGACCGGCATCGTCGGGGTCGATCTCGGGATGGACTTTGGAGGTGACCAGGGCGATCGACAGCGGCGGGTCGAAGCGCGGTACGCGCGGAGATTGGGGCGAGGTGACGGACATGGGTTCGCTCGATGCGTTATCGGACGAGGGGACGTGGGTATTGATGGAATCGGACGCAGGCATGACGCCTCCTTGATCGGGAGGGCGCCCTTGATCGGCATCGCGGACCGAGCGTGGCGGAGTGTGTGGACTCCGTCGCAGCACCCCTCGGTCCGGACTGCGCGATGCCGCGTGGGCGGTATCGCGCAACGGGAATGCATCGGGTTGACGACGATGCGTGGTTACTTTCGTGCAGCCGCCGCGCGCGTGTCAACACGGTGAGTGAGGTTTGTTGGTGTCGCGAGCGAATTAGCGAAAGCTTCGCGCGTGGGATTTTTGCGGCGCAAGAATTTATCGATGCGGACGGGTGGGGGCTGTGGTGATTTCAGCGTCATCCGCCAAGCCGTCATTCCCGCGAAAGCGGGAATCCAGCGACTTCAAACGTTCTCGCACGAAAGGCACTGGATTCCCGCCTTCGCGGGAATGACGGTAGGTGAGTACGTGGTGGCCGAGGCAAGGCGCAAGGCGCAAGGCGCAGGGCGCAAGGCGCAGGGCGTAAGGCGCAGGGCGCAGGGCGCGAGGCGCAAGAGACAGAAGGTGCGACACAGGACGTGCGGCGCACGCCGCACACCCGCGCCTCACCCCTCACCCCTCACCCCTCGCTCCTCACTCCTCACTCCTCACTCCTCACTCCTCACTCCTCACTCCTCACTCCTCACTCCTCACTCCTCACTCCTCACTCCTCACCCCTCAATACCCAGCCGCCTGCCCATCCTTACGCGACTCACTCGCCCCGACATACCCACCGTTCGGATTGACCATGATCGCCTGATACCCGCCGTACGGCCCATGCGCAAACCGCACGCTGTGCCCGCGCCGCATCAACTCGCGCACCACCTCGTACGAATACCCGGTCTCCAGATCCAGCTCGCCGCCGTCGCTCATCACCGTCGCCTGCCCGGCCGGTTCGGTCGAGCCGTCGTGCTGGATCCGCGGCGCGTCGCCGGCTTCCTGCAGGTTCATGCCGAAATCGATCAGGTTCATGATGATCTGGGCATGCCCCTGCGGCTGCATCGCGCCGCCCATGACCCCGAACGACAGCCACGGCTTGCCCTGCTTGGTGGCGAAGGCGGGGATGATGGTGTGGAACGGCCGCTTGCCCGGCGCGAACGAATTGGGATGGCCGGGCTTGAGCACGAACTGTTCGCCGCGGTCCTGGAAGATGAAGCCCAGCCCCGGCGGCGCCATGCCGCTGCCCATGCCGCGGTAGTTGGACTGGATCAGCGACACCATCATGCCGTCGGCGTCGGCCACGGTCATGTAGATGGTGTCGCCTTGATCCAATTGCGCCGGCGTGGTCGGCTGCACTTCCTTGAGCGCCTTGTCCAGCGAGATCAGCTTGCGTCGCTGCGCGGCGTAGTCCTTGGAGATCAGCTTGGCCACCGGCGATTTCTTCTCGAACGCCGGATCGGCGTACCAGCGCGCGCGGTCGGCGAAGGCCAGCTTCTTGGCTTCGGTGAACAGATGCACGTGCTCGACGCTGCCGAAGCCGTACGACTTCAGGTCATAGGCTTCCAGCAAGTTGAGGATCTGCAGCGCGGCGATGCCCTGGCCGTTGGGCGGCAACTCCCACACGTCCACGCCGCGGTAATTGGTGCTGACCGGTTCGACCCATTCGCCCTGGTGCGAGGCCATGTCCTGGTAACTCAGGAAGCCGCCGTTGGCCTTGAAGTAGCTATCGATGGTGCGGGCGATCTCGCCCTTGTAGAACGCGTCGCGGCCGCCCTTGGCGATTTGTTCGAGCGTGTTGGCCAGATTGGGGTTCTTCCACATCTCGCCGGTGCGCGGCGCGCGGCCGTCGATGGTGAACTGCTCCTTGAAGCCGGGCCACTTCGACAGGCGCGGCACCGAGGCGTTCCAGTAATAGGCGATCACCTCGTGCACCGGATGGCCTTCGCGGGCGTAACGGATCGCCGGGGCCAGATCCTCGGCGATGGGTTTGCGGCCGAAGCGTTCGTGCAGGGCGAACCAACCGTCGACCGCGCCGGGCACGGTCACCGGCAGCGGGCCGTGCGGCGGAATTTCCTTGAGCCCGCGTTTTTCGAACTCGGCCATCGTCAGCGATTTGGGCGAGCGGCCCGAGCCGTTGTAGCCGTAGAGCTTCTTGGTTTTCGGGTCCCACACGATCGCGAACAGATCGCCGCCGACGCCGTTGCCGGTCGGTTCCATCAGCCCGAGCGCGGCGTTGGCGGCGATCGCCGCATCCACCGCGCTGCCGCCGGCCTTCATCACGTCCAGGGCGATCTGGGTGGTCAGCGGGTGCGAGGTCGCGGCGATCGCGTGCGGCGCGTAGACCTCGCTGCGGGTGGCGAACGGCTGGCCGCTGATGCGGTCGGCGGCGTGGGCGGGAGCGGGCAGGGCGAAGGCGCAGGCCAGGGCCAGCGCGAGCGGCGCGAGCGCGGCCACGCCGCGGCCGGACGCGGTGTTCGGTGATGACATTGCGGGTCTCTCCAGGTCGAACCCCGACGATAGCGCAGGCATGCGCCCGGCCGCGTAGGCCGAAGGTCGATATCGGTCAAATATGAATGCGCAGCCCTCGGGTCCGCCCCAGTTGTTGCCTCCGCGTACGGCCACGTAGGTTGGCTGCACGAGTCCGGGGAGTAAGGCGAGATGAACGTCCAGCTGCAACCGACCCAGCTTCAGCCCAACTGGCAGACCCAGCCCGAAGTGTTGCCGCCCGCGGCGCAGCCGGTGGTGGTGCCGCCGCCGGTGGACACCAGCCCGTACACCCTGGACGCCAGTTATCACCCGCAGCTGCTCGGCGTGACCGCGCGGCCCGGGCCGGCCGCCAACGCCGCGCCGGACCCGACCTCGTTCGATCAGCAACTGCGCGGCAAGGATTCGCAGCCCATCGATCTGCAGATGGCCGAAATCTCGCAGGCCGTCTACAACCCCGACACCAAGACCGTCGGCAACTGGACCCGGCTCGACGACGCCCAGCTGACCCAGGCCGGGATCGATCCCAAGTCGCTGGAGAATTCCGATACCGGCTTCCGCGCCGGCATCTACAGCGACGGCAACGGCAAGTACGTGGTCGCCTACGCCGGCTCCAACGACGTGCAGGACTGGATCACCAACGCGCGCCAGGGCATCGGTTGGGACGCCAAGCAATACGATCAGGCCGTGCAGCTGGCCAAGGACGCCCAGGAAGCTTTCGGCGAGAACATGGTGATCACCGGCCATTCGCTCGGCGGCGGCCTGGCCGCGACCGCGGCGCTGGCCACCGACACCGCGGCGGTGACCTTCAACGCCTCCGGCGTGCACGACGACACCTTGCGCGATCTGGGCCTGGACCCGGGCACGGTCAAGGACGATGCCGCCAACGGCCAGATCCGCCGTTACAACATCGGCGGCGAGATCCTCACCGCCGCGCAGGAAGACGTGCCGGTGCTGAACAAGATCCCCGACGCGCCGGGCCACGAAATCAACCTGGACGATCCCGATCCGCCGAAGGCGCCGGATTTCACCTGGAATCCGATCGAGATGGCCAAGCGCACCGCCGAATACGTGGCCGACAAGGTCAAGCGCCCGGGCGAGCTGCATGCGATCGCTCCGGTGATCGATGCGATGAAACAGCAGCAGCCTTGGAACTGAGCCGGCGCGCGATAACCGCGCGCGGCTTGGCACGGCCGTCGCGGACGACCACAATCGACCCATGCGCGCCGCCACGCTCCCCGCGTTGACGATCTGTCTGGCCCTGGCGGGCGTGGCTTGCCGAGGAGAAGCGATGGACGCCAAGCAGGCCTTTCCCGATCCGCGCAGCGCCGAACTGGCGCAGGCCGCCGCCGACGGCGACGCGGCGCGGGTGCGCACCCTGGTTCAGGCCGGCGCCGATCCCAACGCGCACGGCGACCGCGGCGTGAACCTGTTGCAGTACGCGATGCTGGCGCAGAGCCCGCGCGGCTTGGAGGCCTTGCTCGACAACGGCGCCGATCCTTCCAAGCCGGGCATGGGCGGCAGCACCGCCGTGCACGGCGCGGCGATCGCCAACGATCCGCAATACCTGACGATCCTGCTCGCGCACCGCGCCGACCCGAATGCCCCGCATGCCGAAACCGGCGAAACGCCGTTGTCGGAGGCCGCCGGGCCGCGCTATCAAGCCCAGTTCGACGCCTTGCTCAAGGCCGGCGCCGACCCGGACCGCGCCGACCGCATGGGCAATACGCCGCTGCATCAAGCGGCCAAGCTCAACGCCGCGGGGCAGGTGCTGGCCTTGCTCAAGGCCGGCGCCGACCCGCGTGCGCGCAACAAGCAGGGCGCGAGTTTTCAGTCGTTCCTGTTCAAGACGCCGGCCGACAAGCTCAACCCGCAGGCGCGCGCCGAACGTGCGGCGGTGCTGACGTGGTTGGAGGAGCATGAGGTGGCGGTGGAGGCGGGCGGGGGCTGAGTGGGGTGCGGCTCGGCTTCGGCGAAGCCGACCATTCGGAGCCAAAAGCCTTTAGCGCGATCTCCCCAGACCGTCATTCCCGCGCAGGCGGGAATCCAAAGACTTCAGCGCCATCCTTCCAATCCGTCATTCCCGCGAACGCGGGCTCCGCTTTACTTCGGCGGAGCCGAACATCCAGCGACTTCAAACGTTCTCGCACGAAAGGCCCTGGATTCCCGCCTTCGCGGGAATGACGGTAGGTAGGTGCGTCGCGCCCAGATGATACGAACGAGGGCAGGCCGCATCGTACGCCCACCACGCCCTACACCACGCTGCGCTACGATCCCCTCACCATCGCGCCCCGCCGAGGCCCCGCGCCATGCCATTCGCCCGCAGGCCGCCACGCATCGCCGCTTCGCGCACGGTCGCCGCAGCCCTCGCGCTTATCCTGCACCTCTGCGCGGCCACCGCCGCTCAAGGAACACCCCCGATGCGAGCCAGCGAAGTCTTCGCCGATGTCCGCACCGCCGAGCTGGCCGAGGCCGCCGCCGACGGCAACGCCGCGCGGGTGCGCGAGCTGGTCGCGGCCGGCGCCCAGGTCGACGCGCGCGGCGCCAAAGGCACCACGCCGCTGCAATGGGCGCTGTATCGCCACAGCCTGCCCGGCATGCGCGCTTTGCTCGCCGCCGGCGCGGATCCGTCGGTCGCCGCGCAGGACGGCATGACCGCGGTGCATCTGGCGGCGATGGCCGACGACCCGGGTTATCTGCGCCTGCTGCTCGAACACGGCGCCGACCCGAACGCGCGCAACGCGGTCACCCAAGCCACCCCGCTGGCCTCGGCGTTGATGGCCGAACGCGCGGAGAATGTCGGCGCCTTGCTCAAGGCCGGCGCGCAACCCGGACTGGCCGATCGCACCGGCAACACGCCGCTGCACCAGGCCGCCAAGATCAACGAGTTCGGCCACGCATTGAGCTTGCTGCGCGCCGGCGCCGACCCCGCCGCGCGCAACGACCAGGGCGTGAGCTTTCAGCGCTACATGTTCATGACGCCGGACAAATTGCTCAACGCGCGCACCCGCGGCGAGCGCGATGCGGTCATCGCATGGCTGCGCGAACACGGCGTTGCGATTGAACGAACCGAGCGCCCATGACCGCGCCGGCGCGAACGGATTCGCGGCGCTACGTCGGCTAGAAAAATCCGGCCAGATACGCCGCGGTCTCATCCGAGACGCCGACGATCTTGTCGGTCGCCTGACGATAGAGTTTGAAATTGAGCTCGGTCGCCGGCCGGCCGTCGTCCCAGTCGGTGTGGCGCTTGAGCTCGCTCCGCCCCAACGGCCGCTTGGCCAGCGCCTCGCGTTCGATGCTCACATCGACCCGCGGCGTTTGCCGATCGATGCCCGCCCGTTTGGGCACCGCGGCGGCCGCGACCACCGTACCGCGCGCGATCAATCCGGCGCCGCCCTCGTTCTCGCTGGCGAACACGAACACCGTGTCGCCCACGGCGATGCCCTTGCCGCCGTACATGGTTTTCTGTGCGGCGAAAACCCAGGTGTTCGCCCGCGGATCGTCGATTCCGGTTTTGATAACGAATGCCATGGCCCTGCGTCCGCCTCGATGATCAGCGCGGCAACCGCCGCAACCGTTCCAGCGCCGTATCCACATCGCTGAGCAAGGGCAGCACCAGCCCCCAATCCTGCGCGCGCGCCGCCTGCTCCAGCGCCTGCGCGGCTTCAGCGAGTTCCTGCGCACCGATCAGCAAGGCCGCGCCCTTGATCCGGTGCGCGTGCCGCTGCACGCCGGTCAGATCGCCGTGTTCGCGCGCGGTCCGCAGCGCGTGCGCGTCCTGGGCGCTGGCCGAGAGAAAATCCTCCAGCACTTCGGCCGCGTCGCCGCCGCTGTCTTGCAACAGTTGCTGCATGACCCCGACATCGAGCACCCGGGTGTGGTCGTGGCCTTCTTCCAGCGCCGAGGGTTCGCGCTCGCCCGCGGCGGCGGTGTGCGGCAACCAATGGCGCAGGCTCGCGGCCAGGCGCGCCACCGCCACCGGTTTGACCAGGCATTCGTCCATGCCCGCGGCCAGACAGGCTTCGGCCTCGCCCTTGAGCGCGGACGCGGTCAGCGCGATCACCGGCGTGCGCCGTGCGTCGCCGACGCCGATGCCGGCTCGGTTTTCTTCGGCGCGGATGGTCCGGGTCAATTCATAGCCGTCCAGCCCCGGCATGTGCACGTCCGACAACACCAGCGCGTAACGGCCGCTGCGCCAGTGGCGCAGGCCTTCTTCGCCGCCGGCCACGGTGTCGCAGGCGTAACCGGCCAGGGCCAGTTGCCGCGCGATCACCAGCCGATTGGTCGGGTGATCGTCGATCAACAAAATCAAACTGCGTTCGCGTTCGGCCTGGACCGGATCCGGCGGCGCGCGCGCCGGCAACGCGTCTTCGGCGGCGGCGACGGCAGCGTCGGCGGACGCAAGCGCGGCGGCGCGCGGCAGCGTCACCAGCAGCCGCAGCGTGGTGCCGACGCCGGGTTCGCTCTGCATCAGCACTTCGCCGTCCATCAACGCGGCCAGACGCCGGCAGATCGCCAGGCCCAGTCCGGTGCCGCCGTAACGGCGGGTGGTGTCGTTGTCGGCCTGCTGGAACGGTTCGAACAAGCGCTGCTGTTGTTCCGCGCTCACGCCGATGCCGGTGTCGGTCACGCGCAGACACAGGCGGTCGCGCGGTGCGTCCTCGCCTTCGCGCGGTTCGGCCGCGCCGCGATATTCCAACGCGGCCTGGATCATGCCGTGCTCGGTGAACTTGACCGCATTGGACAGGAAGTTGCCGAGAATCTGCCGCAGCCGCAGCGCATCGCCGACATACGCCGGAGCGACGGCGTCATCGATATGGCAACTCAGCTGCACCCCGCGGCTGGCGGCGGCGCCGAGAAATCCGGCCACGGTGGTGCGCAGCAGCGCCGGCAGGTCCACCGGTTCGGGCGACAGTTCCAGACGCCCGGCTTCGATCTTCGAAAAATCCAGAATGTCGCCGATGATCCGCAGCAGCGATTGCGAGGACTGCTGGATCACCTCCAAGGCGTGGCGTTGCTCGCCGTCCAGGCGCGAATGCGAGAGCACCTCGATCATGCCGGTGACGCCGATCATCGGCGTGCGGATTTCGTGGCTCATCGCCGCCAGGAACGAGGACTTGGCGCGGTTGGCGTCCTGCGCGCGCGCCTCGCTGGCGCGCAGCTCGCGTTCCAGCCGCTTGAGCGCGCTCAGGTCGGCGGCGATCACCAACAGGCCCGGCGCTTCATCCTCGCCCTCGCGGGTGGCCGAGACCGCGACCAGCGCCGGCACCCAGGTGCCGTTGCGGTGGCGCAGCCGGGTTTCGCGCGGCGCGGCGTGGCCGCGCGCGAGTTCGCGCAGCGCGGTCCAGTCGGCCGGCACCGGCCGGCCCAACTGGGTGCCCAGCTCGACCGCCAGCGCCTGCAAGGCGCGGGTTTCGAACACCGAATGCAGGCGTTCGCGGCCGATCGCCTCGGCCTCGCGGATGCCGAGCAGGCGTTCGGCGAAGGGATTGACCAAGGTGAAGCGGCCTTCGCCGTCCACCGCCAGGATCGCGGTCTGGGCCGAATCCAGCAGCGAGGACTGGAAGCGTTCGCGGCGTTCCAACTCGGCGCGGGTGCGTTCGTTGCGGATCAGCTGGCCGGTCAGTTCGGTTTCGAAACCGAGCACGTCGCGGCGCATCTCGACGAAGGCCTGCATCACCACGCCCAACTCGCCCGGCGGCGGCTCGCCGGGTTCGGCGGTGTAGTCGTGTTCGCGCATGCGCCGGGCCAGCCAGGTCAGCTGGTCGATGCCGCGCGAGGCGTTGCGCAGCACCCGCCGGCCGACCAGCAGCGCGATCAGCAGCGCCAGCACCGACACCGCGATGCGCAGCATGCTGATCCGCTCGCTGCGGGCGATGTCGGCGCGCACCACCTTGTCGGCCTGGATCAGTTCCAGATCCGACAGCGTCTGCATGCGCTGGGTCAGCGGATCGATCGCCGGGTACAGGCGGCGGTCGGCGAAATCGCCGAGCGCGGGCAGATCGCGCCGGCGCAGGATCTCGCGCAGTTCCGCCGCGGCTGCGTCGGCGGTGCGCCGGGCCTGGGCGGCGGCGTGCAGTTGTTCGGCTTCGCGCGGCGAATGCGGCAGCGCCTGCAGTTGCCGCCAGGCCACATCGATGCGGCGGCCGGCATCGTCGACCCGCTTGAGGCCTTCGTCCCAGCCGACCAGGTTGTTGCGAACGCGGAAGGTGGTGTCGACCACGTCCAGGCCGTAGGCGTCGGAGACGGTCTTGATCAGGCGCAAGCCGGCCAGCGCGTCGTCGCGCAGGGTCTGCAGGCTGCGCCGGGCGCGGTACTGCTCGAACTCGTCCAGCGCCAGCACGCTGGTGCCGGCGAACAGGAACAGGGCGAACAGCCCCCACAGCTGGCGACGCACGCTGTAACGATCCAACCAGGCGAACATCGACACCTCAGTATTCGGGACGGCGCCAGCGGCCGAGCATCGCCGGCAGTTCTTCGCCGGGCACCGCGTCGCCGATCAGCCGCCCTTGGGCGATCGCGCAGCCCAGCTCGGCCAGCATCTGCCAATCCTCGACGGTTTCCACGCCTTCGGCTACCGCGTCCAGGCCGAGTTTGCGCGCCAGGTCCAAACTGGCTTCGACCACCGCCCGTTTGCGCGGTTGCGCGGTGGCGCCGGCGACGAATTCCTGGTCGATCTTCAGTTCGGTGAACGGCACCTGCGAGAGCTGCGACAGCGACGACCAGCCGGTGCCGAAATCGTCGATCGACAGGCCGAAGCCCTTCAGCCGCAGCCGCGCCAGCACCGCCAGCCCGCGCGCGGGGTCGGCCATCAGCGAGCTTTCGGTCAGTTCCAGGACGATCTCGCCGGGGTCCACGCCGGCCTCGCGGACAATGCGCTGGTAGCGGTCGGCGGCGCCGACGTCGTCCAGGGTCGAGGCGGAGACGTTGACCGAGAGTTTCAGCCGCAGCCCGGCGCGGTCCCATTCGCGTTTCCAGCGGCAGGCCTGGGCGAGCATGCGTTCGGTGAGCTGGTCGAGCAGGCGGGCGCCGGCCAGCACCGGGACGAAGTAGTGCGGCAGGACCACACGGCCGTCGCTGCGGCGCCAGCGGGCGAGCGCTTCTACGCCGATGACTCGGCCGTTGCTGAGTTCTACTTGGGGTTGGAACCAGGGGACGATTTGGCCGTTGGATAGGGCGGTTTGGACTTGGTCCAGGTGGATTTCGCCGGGGTCTGGGGGCTCTTCGTCGGCCTTGGTTTGGCGCAGGCTGTCCAAGGCTTTGTACAGTTTGGCTTTGGTCAGCGGCTTGGGCACCGCATCCAGCACCCGCAGGCCGCAGGCGCGGGCCATGGTCTGCACGGTGTGCAGCAGCGCGGCGTCGAGCGCGCTGACCACCAGGATCGAACGCGCCAGATGTTCGCGCGCCAGATGGTCGATGAATTCGATCCCGTCCATGCCGGGCATGTCCAGGTCGACCATGACCACGTCCGGCGGCTGCGCCAGTTCGCGCAGCAAGGCCAGCGCGCGGGCGCCGTCGGCGGCTTCGTGGAGGCGGTCGATGCCCAGTTCGGCGAGCAGGCGCAGCGCCATGCGGCGTTGGAAGCCGTGGTCTTCGACTACCAGAACGCTCAATGCCGATATGGCCATCCGATCCCCGCCTGCGCTGGGCGACGGCCGACCGGGCGCGCCCCGGTCCCGGCCGTGAACGGCCGACTTTAGCCGCGTCCCCAATTCAACGGGAAGGCCGGCGACGAACGGTCGCCAGCGACGTTAGCGAGCGCGCCGCCCGCGCGGCGTGAATGCGGCGGGGCGGTGGCGATGCGCCGCGGCGCACGGGCCGCGGCGATGCGTGGGCGGGCGGTGTCGCCGCGCCGGTTACGGCCAGGCCGGCGGATTGGCCGCCCAGGCCTTCTGCACTTCGGCCAGGGTGGCGCGATCGGCCGCGCGCCAGTCCGGCAGCAGCTCGGCATAGCGCGAGGTGTCGCGCCACTGGTCCGGCTCGGTGCGCACCGCGGCGGCATACCACTGCAGCGCTTCATCCTTGCGGCCGAGCGACCACAGCGCGATGGCGTAGGTCGGCGGCATCCAGCCGGCGTTGACGTTGCGCGCGTTGTGCAGGGTCAGCCACTGCTTGAACGCGTCGTCGAAGGCGCCGCTGCGGTACAGGTCCCAGGCGTAGTTCCAGTTGATCGCGCGCCAATAGGTGCTGCCGCTGTCGATCTCGCGCAGGGCGCGGCCGTACAACTGGCGGCCGAGGTCGTTGCGGCCGGCCTGCATCGCCAGATGGGCGAGCTGGGCGGCCTCGGTCGGCGCATTGGGTTTGCGTTCCAGGATCTTGGCCAGGCGCTCCATCGCCGCCTCGCCGGTCTCGCGCACGGCGATCACCGGTTTGACCGTCTGTGCGTCGGCGTCGAAATAGAACTCGTTGGGCTTGGACAGGCTTTGTGCGCCGGCGGTGCCGGACGCCAGGACCGTGGCGAGCGCCGCGGCCAACAGCAGGTTGCGGATTGGCATTGTGGTGGATCCCCCTTGGGCGGCTACATGCTAACCGCTGAATGCCAAATCCATGAATCGGCGCACAAAATTATTTGGATTTGGGCGGATTCGGTGGCCGGTTAGGGCTTGGTCCCCTCTCCCGCTTGCGGGGTGAGGGGGCGCGGCTTGCGAGCCACTGGCTCGCGCGTCCGCGAACGCCCAAACGCTATGCGTTTGGGCCGGGGTGCGGCTAGGGTGAGGGCGCTCCAGTTGGGGAAGAACCGCCATTGCGCCGCCGCTGCGCTCACCCCAACCCTCTCCCGCAAGCGGGAGAGGGGGCCAAGGGCTTGCGGGTTACTCAGCCGGCGCCAGCGAAACCCGATCCAGCGCCCACAACGGATCGTGCTGCCCGGTAGCGAACACAAAACACAAATCATGCTGCCCGCTCAGCTTCGGCAACGCGGCTTCCAGCACAGTCAAACCATCGGACTTGCGCGCCGCCTCCAGCGGCAGCCGCGCGATCGGCTCGCTCTTGCAGTCGTTCAAGCGCACTTCCAGCGAGCCGCCGAGGGTGGCCGGGCGGGTCACGATCTTGTCGGTGTCATGCCAGAGCTGGAAGTTGTACGGCACCTGGCCGACCGTCGCCCGCAGCGTGGCCACGCCGTCGAGGCGGGCGCCGGGGTAGATCCAGCAGGGGTCGATCAGGTTGGCGGTGAGCGCGGCGCGGGCGCCGTCGCGGCCGCCGTCGCGCGCGGCGTCGTCGGCCAGACGCAGGTTGTAGCCCTCGCGGCAGGGCTTGAGCGCGGCGCTGCTGCGTTCGCTGAGGTTGGCCAGCTCCTTGGCGCCGAACCGGCGCGGCGCGGACAGCGCCTGCCCGTCCAGGAACGTGGTCGCGACCAGATCCAACGGCGCTTTGGCCGCCAGCGGCTGCGCGTACACCGGCGAGGCCGCATCGGGTTCGCCGCCGTCGGTGCGGTAACGGATCTGGCCCGAACCTGCCTGGTTGGACAGGGTCAGCTTGCCGTCGTCGACCTTGAAGTCGACCGCGTAGGCGGCGTCGCTGACCGGCACCTTCTGCGCCCGGTAGCGGGCGAACTGCGGCGCCAGGCGGCGCTGGAAATCGTTCCAGTCGCGCTCGGCGGCCGGCGTCCACACCACTTCCGACAGCGCGTCCACGCGCGGATACAGCGCCTTCTGCACCAGTTCGAAATCGCGCTTGTGCTCGGTCCACAAATTGCCTTGCGCGCCGATCACGCGCTTGGCCTGCTGCGCGTCGAGCCCGGTGGGAATCATCTGGAATTCGTAGAACGCGCGCAGGGTGCTGACCGGGAAGCGGCCGCTGGGTTCGTCGTCGCGATCGCTTTGCGCGTAGTCCAGGTACAGCTTGCGGTCCGGCGCCATCACCACGTCGTGGCCTTCGCGCGCGGCTTCCAGCGCGCCTTCTTCGCCGCGCCAGGACATCACCGTCGCGCTGGCCGGCAGCTTGCCGCCTTCCAGGATTTCGTCCCAGCCCAGCAACACGCGCTGGTGTTGCTGCAGATGCGCGCCGATGCGGCCGACGAACCAACTCTGCAGCGCCATCTCATCCTTCAGGCCCAGCGATTTGATCTTGGCCTGAATCTTCGCCGAGGCGATCCACTGATCCTTGGCCGCTTCGTCGCCGCCGATGTGGATGTACTTGGACGGGAACAATCCGGCGACTTCGTCGAGCACGTTTTCCAGAAACGTGAAGGTGGAATCGTCCACGCCATACAAATACGTGTGCACGCCCCAGTCCGGCGACACCGGCGGCGCCTGCTTGACCACGTCGGTGACGCCGAGCTCGGGATACGCGGCGATGGCCGCCTGCGCATGCCCGGGCATTTCGATTTCCGGCACCACGTTGATGTGGCGCGCGGCGGCGTAGGCGACCACCTCGCGGATCTGCGCCTGGGTGTAGAAGCCGCAGTACGGCTGCGGCTTGCCCTGCGCGTCGCGGCCGTTGGCGCCGGCCGGGATGCGGCAGCCGCCGACTTCGGTCAGGCGCGGGTAGCGACTGATCTGGATGCGCCAGCCCTGGTCGTCGGTGAGGTGCCAGTGGAAGGTGTTGAGCTTGCGCAGCGCCATTTGATCGAGCACCGACTTGACCTCATCGACACTGCGGAAATGCCGGGCGACGTCGAGCATCAGTCCGCGCCAGGCATACGCCGGCGCGTCTTCGATCCGCTGCGCGGCGATCGCGCTGGCGCCCTGGCCGCCGTCGGCGGTGGCCAACTGCCACAGGCTGACCGCGCCGTAGAACAGGCCGGCTTCGGTGCGTGCGCGCAGCTTTACGCCGTCGCTGCGAATCTCCAGCGTGTACGCCTCATCGCCGAGGTTGGAGTTGGGATCCAGTTCGAACGACACCGCGCCGGCCGCGGCTGCGCCTTCGCCGATCTTCGGCGCGAAGCCGCGCAGCGCCTGCACCTGTGCGGCGAAATACTCCGCGACCCGGCGCGCGCCGGGCTGGCCCGCGCCGACCTGCAGCGCCGTCGCCGGCCCGAACTCGAATACGCCCTGGCCCCCGATAGTTTTGGCCGGACGCGGCACGATCGCGGTGGCGTGGCGGCTTTGGGAATCGGCCGCGGCGGCGGGTGCGGCGGCCTTGTCGTTGGTCGCGGCGTCGGTCGGCGGCGCGGTCTGATTGCAGGCGGACAACGCCGCCGCGAGCGCGGCGATGGCGAACAGATTGCGGGTGGTGCGCGTCTTCATCGTGGACTGACTCCATGCAAGGCCGATCGTGCGAGACGGCCGCGGACTGCCCTTCGCGCGATGCTGGGTGAAGCGTAAAAAACTGCCGCGAAAAATTTTGTGGGAACCGCTTCGGCATCGGCGCCAAAGCCCTTCTCGCAAAACATCTCCTGCCCGCTCGCATTCGCCCCATCAAAGCGCCAAAGCCCGGCACCTGAGTACCGGGCTTCGGATGCGAACGGCGCCGCGACCCTGAGGGCCGCGGCGCCGGTGGATCAGAACTTGAAGCGGAACGAGGCCATGAAGCGGCGGCCGGTGTAGTAGCGCTGAGCGATGCGCTCTTCGTCGCTGTAGTACTGACGGTACTGCGAATCGAGCAGGTTCATGCCTTCCAGGGCCACGGTCAGACGGTCGTCGAAGGTCCAGCTGACGCTCGCGCCGAGTTCGGCGTAGTCGTCGACGCTGGAGATCGGCGCGCCGGCCACGTAACCGCCGGCGATGTAGTCGCTGCGCCAGTTGTAGCTCACCCGCGCCGACAGTGGGCCCTTTTCGTAGTACGGGCTGATCGCCACCGAATCGCGCGACTGGTACGGCAGATCGGTGCCCTGCGCGCCTTCGCCGTCGGCGTAGGTGTAGTTCGCGGTCAGGCCGAAGCCGGTGTCGCCGAAGGGCTGCTGATAGCTGACGGTGAAGCCCTTGACCTTGCCCTTACCGGCGTTCTGCGGACGGGTGATGCTGTAGTCGCAGAAGCCGTCGGTGGTGCAGCCGTTCATGCCGACCAGACGAGTCTGGTAGAACACCGGCGCGGTCTGAGCGTTGGAATTGAACTGACGCTCGTTGCGCGGCAGGCTGATGATGTAGTTGTCGATGTCCTTGTAGAACACCGACGCCGCCAGCACCGACTGCTCGGCGAAATACCATTCCGCCGACAGGCTGTAGTTGGTCGATTCGTACGGATCCAGGTCGGAGCTGCCGCCGGTGCCGTTGAAGGTGTTGTCGTTGAGGAAGGTGTTGCCGACCAACTGGTTGTACGGCGCCCAGGCGATGACCTTGGCCGCGCCGAAGCGCAGCAGCACGTCGCTGCCGGTGTCGTAGACCAGGTTGAGCGAGGGCAGGAAGAAATCCTGCTTGCTCGAAGTACGGCGCAGCTTGGAGTCCAGATTGTCCAGACTCGGCGCGCCGCCGTAGGCGTAACCCTGGCCGTCGGTCTTGGACTCGACGTAACGCACGCCGACGTTGCCGCGCAGGCCGCCGGTGGCGAAGTCGGCCTGGACGTAAGCGGCGGTGTTGGTCTGCTCGACGCTGAAGGTGTTGTTGAGGAAGCTGCCCGGGTCAGGACGCAGCCCGCCGCGGAAACGGTCGACGTAATTGATCACGTTCTGGCGGCCGACCTGGACGTGACGCGCCGAACCGGGGTTCATGCCGCGCAGGTTGGCCGGGTTGATCGTGCCGACGGTGACCAGATCGGCGACCGGCAGGCCGACGTAAACGTTCTGGCGATAGTCTTCCTCGTGCTTGCCGCGACGCGCGCCGAAGCTGAGGTTGTTGAGTACGCTGTCGAAGCGGATGTTGAAATCCACCTGACCGTAGGTGTCCTTGGTTTCGGTGTCGATGACGCCGTAGTTGCCCATGAAGCCGTCGCCGGCCCAATTGGCCGGATTGGCCGCCGCCGCCGGATCGTCGAAGGTCAGGCCGCGCTTGAGATCCCAGCTGTAGGCGCCGGTGTAGACCGGTTCGATGAACCACTGTTCCAGCGAGTTGTCCGACTTGCTGTGGCCGACCTGGCCGGACACGCCCCAGCTGTCGGTCTGGAACTTGCCGGTCAAGTCCACGCCCTTGGTCACAGGCTCGGAGGCGCGCACGTTGTTGTCGTAGAACACCGGATTGGCGTTGCTGTGACCGCTGGTGGCGACGATGCCGTTGGCGTTGAGCCGGTCGACCGCGCCCGGACGCTGGGTCAGGAAGTTGTAGACCGACTGGTTGTAGTTGTCGAAGCTTTCCTTGATGTACAGCCCGCTGAGGTTGAAGTCCAACTGGTCGGTGGGCTTGAACTGCAGATTGATGTTGGCGCTGTCGCGCTCGCGGGTCTGCTGGAACCAGGCGGCGTTGACGAAGTTGGGCACGTCCACGTTCGGGGCCGCGCCGACTTGATTCGGAAACACGCTGGCCTTCTGGTAGCCGAAGATCTCCACGCCCTGACGGTCGACGGATTCTTCGTAGTGCTGCACGGCGACGTTGACGCCGAAGCGCTCCTCGGCGTTCTTCCAGCTGTAGATCAGCGAACCGCTGGGACGGGTGTCGCCGCCTTGGTCGTTGTAGTTGAAGCTCAACGAGCCGGCGATGGAGTTGGCGTCCATGTCCAGCGGCTTGCGCGTGTGCATCAGCACCGTGCCGCCGAGGCTGCCTTCGGTCAGGCGCGCTTCGGAGGACTTGATCACTTCCAGGCGGCCGAGGATTTCCGGCGCGAGCAAGGTGTAGTCGAAGCCGCGGTTGGGCTGCTCGCCGTACAGCCAGATCGACTGCGCCACCGGGTGGCCGTCGAGGAAGCTGAGGTTGAGGCTGGGGTCGGTGCCGTCGATGCTGACGCGCTCGCCCTGACCGAAGCGGCGGTCGAGCACCACGCCGGGAATCTGCGACATGGCTTCGGCGACGTTGGTGTTGGCGAACTTGCCGATGTCCTCGGCGGTGATCGCCTCCGACACGGTCACGTTGGCCCGCTTGGTGTCGAGCGATTTTTCCAGGCTCGCGCGGATGCCGGTGACCACGACCGTATCCAGGTCGGTGGCCTGGCCGGCGGCGGCCGGTTGGGCGTCCTGGGCCATCGCCAGGCCGGGCCCCATACACAATGCCACGATGATGCTGGCAGACAGGATGCTCTTGCGCGCTTTCATTACTGTTCCTCCCTCGGGCGGTGATGGCTCGGCGATCGTCCGGTGGCCGGTTCGTCGCGAAGTCCGGTTTTTCGATGCGAAACCTCTGATCCGTCGCGGCGGTGGCCGCGTCCGGCGTTGCGGTGTTGCCGCTGCGCGACAGCGCCGGTGTCGCGCGTTCGCCGTTGCCGGCGCGCGCTGTCCTGCGCTTGCTGCGGGTATTGCCGGTGCCGCTTGCTGCTTCGATCGCATCGCCGCGTGGAATGCGCGGCGACGCGTCGTTTACCGCTTCGCCGCCGGCCGCGCCGGAGGCGAATGCTCG
Source organism: Pseudomonas sp. CGJS7 (assembly GCF_036961695.1). NCBI lineage: Bacteria > Pseudomonadati > Pseudomonadota > Gammaproteobacteria > Pseudomonadales > Pseudomonadaceae > Pseudomonas > Pseudomonas sp. CGJS7. Next base: position 18,168 of record NZ_JBAMDI010000067.1, read on the forward strand.
TTCAGAACGAGAAGCTCAGCGAGGCCATGTAGCGGCGGCCGCTGGTGTACTCGTTCAAGGGCAGGCTCTTCACGCCCAGGTATTGCGTGTACTTCTCGTTGAGCAGGTTCTGCGCGTCCAGGCGCAGCGTGCAGTGTTCGTTGAAGCTCCAGCCGACGCTGGCGCCCAGGTCGGTGTAGTCGTCCACGCTCGCCGGCGGCGCGCCGGCGACGTAACCGCCGGCTAGGTAATGGCTGCGCCAGCCGTAGCTGATCCGCGCGGTCAGCGCGCCCTTTTCGTAGTACGGGCTGATGCTGACCGACTGCTTGGACTGGTACGGAAGCTCGTCGCCTTGCTCGCTCTTGCCGCGGGCATAGGTGTAGCTGCCGGTGATGCCGAAGCCGGTTTCGCCGAACGGCATCTGCAGGCCCAGGTTGAAGCCCTTGATGGTCGCCGCGCCGCCGTTGCGCGGACGCAGCACCGCGTAATCGCAGAAACCGTCGGCGGTGCAGCCGTTGCGGCCGAGCAGGGCGCTGTTCCAGCGCGCCGGGTCGATGTCGCGCAACGAGTTGAAGTTGCGCTCCAGGCCGTTGTCCAGGTTTACGAAGTTGCTGATGTCCTTGTAGAACACCGACAGCGCCAGCGCCGACTCGGGCGCGAAGTACCACTCCAGCGAGGCGTTGAAGTTGTTGGACTCGTACGGATCGAGCTTGGAATTGCCGCCGGTGCCGGTGAGCAGGCCGTTGTCGAGGAAGGTCGCGTCGACCAACTGCCGGTACGGCGCCCATGCCACCACCTTGGCCGCGCTGGCGCGGATCACCCAGTCCTCGCTCAGGTCGTAGACCAGGTTGAGCGAGGGCAGCAGGTAATCGTTCTTGTTGCGGCGGGTGGTCCACGATCCGGGCGGCGGCGGCAGCACCGGCGTCGCGCCGCCCAGCTCGAAGCTGCTGGTGCGGATGTCGGCTTCGACCCGGCGCAGACCCAGGTTGCCGTGCAGGCGGTCCTGGCTGAAATTCAGCTGGGCATAGGCCGCGGTGTTGGTCTGCTCGACGTGGAAGGTGTTGTTGAGGTAGTTGCCGGCGTCGCCGTTGGTGAAGGAGTAATCGATGTTGCGGCCGTTGACCCAGTTGATCACGTCGCTGCGGCTGAGCTGCAGGTGCTGGGCGTGGCTGGGCGAGAAGCCGCCGAAATCCTTGAGGATGTCGGTGTAGCCGGAGGTGCCGATCTGCGCCAGGGTGGTGTCGGCGGCGATGTTGAACACGTTCAGGCTGTTGGATTCTTCGTGCTTGTGCCGGCGCAGGCCGAGTTCGAGCTGGTTGAAGAAGCCGTTGAAGTTGACGCTGAAATCGACCTGCGCGTACTGGTCCTTGGCTTCGATCTGGAAGAAGTTGACGTTGCCGATCGAATTGGTCGCGCCCCAGTTGCGCGGATCGCGCGAGCCGGCGACGTCGTCGAAGAACACGCCCTTGCCGATGTCCCAGCGGTAGGCGCCGGTGTAGGTCGACTGCAGCAGGTAGGTGCGCATGTTGTCGTTGGTGGCCTTGCTCTGGCCGAGCTGACCGTTGATCTTCCAGCCGTCGCCGCGGAAGCTGCCGCGCAGGTCCACGCCCTTGGTTTCCACTTCCGACACGCGCGCGTTGGCGTCGTAGAACACCCGCGCATTGGGCCCGGAGTGGCCGCTGGTGACCACGCCGTTGGGGCCCATGTTGAGCTGGTCGACCGAGAGCGGGCGGTCGCTGAGGAAGTTGTAGACCGACTGGTTGTAGTTGTCGAAGCTTTCCTTGATGTAGAGCGTGTCGAGGTTGAACTCCAGCGCGCTGCTCGGCTTGAGCTGCAGATTCACCGCGAGGCTGTCGCGCTCGCGATCCTGCTGGAACCAGGCGGCGTTGACGAAGTTGGGCACGCGCGCGTTGGCCGGCACTTGCGCTGCGGCGTTGGGGAAGGTCGACGGCGCTTCGTAGTTGAAGATTTCCACGCCCTGGCGGTCGACGCGTTCTTCGTAGTGCTGCGCGGCGACGTTGAAGCCGAAGGTTTCTTCCGGGTTCTTCCAGCTGTACAGGCCCGACAGGCTCGGCTTGCCCTTGCTGGCCTGGTCGTTGTAGCTGTAGCCGATGCTGCCGTTGAAGCTGTTGGCTTCCAGATCCAGCGGCTTGCGCGTGTGCATCATCACCGTGCCGCCGAGGCTGCCTTCGGGCAGTTTGGCTTCCGGCGATTTGTACACTTCCATCCGCCCGATCAGCTCCGAGGCGATCAAGGTGTGGTCGAAACCGCGATTGGGCTGCTCGCCGTGCAGCCACGGCGTTTGCGCCAGCGGATGGCCGTCGAGAAAGGTCAGATTGAGGCTCGGGTCGGTGCCGTCGATGCTGACGCGTTCGCCCTGGCCGAAACGGCGGTCGATGGTGACGCCGGGAATCTGCGTCATCGCTTCGGCGACGTTGGTGTTGGGGAATTTGCCGATGTCCTCGGCGGTGATCGCTTCCACCACCGCGTCGGCGTTGCGCTTGGTTTCCAGCGATTTCTGCAAGCTGGCGCGGATGCCTTGCACCACCACCGCGTCGATGTCGGTGGCTTGCTGCGCGGCCGCGGCCTGGGCCGGTTCGGCCGGCGCGGACTGCTGCGCCGATGCGAACCCGGACCCCATCGCCAGGGCCGCGAAAATGCTTGCGGACAAAACGGTCTTGCGCGCTTTCATTTAGCTACTCCTCCCTTGGCGGCGGGTGGCTCGGCGATCGACCGGACAGGCCGGCTCGTCGCGAAGTCCGGTTTTTGGCGTGCTTGGGCGTGCAACTGGCGTTCGGAAACCGGTTCGGGCAAGCGATCGCCCGATGTGCAGCGGTATGCAGCGGTGATTCGCGTTCGCCGCGAAACCGCGGCCGCGCGTGCGCGGCGCGGCCGGGTCGCGGTGGCTTACGGGTGTTGCCGCGGCGGGGCGGGAGCGTCGTGCTCGGCCTGCGCCAGATGGTCCAGGTACCAACTCGCCGCGCCGATCACGCCGAGTCTTTCGTTTTCGATCAACCGCACCGGCACCCGCTCGAGCACCGGACGCATCACGCCCTTGTCGAGCATGCGTGCGTGGAATTCGCTGTCGGGCACGAAATCCTTGAGCTGCGGCAGGATGCCGCCGGCGATGAACACCGCATGCGCGCGGCTGATCACCACCAGATCGCCGATCACGCTGCCGAGCAAGGCGCAGAAGGTCAGCACCGCTTCGCGCGCCAGCGCTTCGCCGCGGCGCGCGGCTTCGGTGATCGCCGCCGGCGCGCGCAAGGTGGCTTCCACGCCATTGAGCGTGCACAGCGCGCTGTACAGATTCACCAGCCCGGGGCCGGAGACGAAGTATTCGGTCGGCACGTGGGTCTGGCCGCGTTGCTGGGCCAGACGCAGCATGTCGACTTCGCGCGCGTTGCCCGGCGCGAACGCGGTGTGGCCCGGTTCGGTCGGCAGCACCACGGTCGACTTGCCATAAGGAATGCGCACCGCCGCGCCCAGGCCGGTGCCCGGACCGATCACCAGCACCGGTCCGGGCGTGGTGTCGGTTTCGACCACGTCCGGGGTCAGCAGGGTCGAGTCGGCCGGCGCCATGCACTGGGCGGCGTTGGCGTTGGCCTGGAAATCGTTGATGACCAGCACTTCGTGCAGGCCCAGCTCGCTGCGCAGCTGCGACAGCGAAATGCGCCAGGGAAGATTGGAGTTGACCACTTCGTCGTCGAGCACGACGCCGGCGGTGGCGATCACCACCCGGTCCACGCCCACGCCGTTGCCGGCGATGAACTCGGCCAGGATCGCGGCCAGGCTGGGGTAGTCGGCGCAGACGTACTTGCGGTGCGCGAGCACGGCCACGGTCGACTCGCCGCCCTGGCCCGGACGCACCAGGCCGACCCGGGTGTGGGTGCCGCCGACATCGGCGGCGATGAAGGTGTTCGCGCTGGCCGAGGCCGCCGCGGTGAGTCGGGGCGCCGCGCTCATGCGCGCACCCGGGCGTTCGGCGCTGCGGCGCCGCTGCGTTGTCCAATCCCCAATCGCCTTGCCTTCAACAGCCCGTACCACTGCATGCGCCCTCCACGGCTGCCCATCGGTGTCCCCTGGCGGCGCCGAGAGTGCTCTGGGTTTGACAACGTTGTCAACAATCGCAAGAAAAAGTGCCAACGGGTTTCGAAAACCGCGCCCTCGAACCAATTTTATTGGTGCGTCGCAACATGCGCTGGCGCGTCGAAGATCACGTTCTGGCGCGGGTTTGAGCTGAATCGGCGTGGGTCTGTTGGCAGGACCCGGTGACTTGTGACAACGTTGACCGGTCGCTTGTCGTGCCGGTCATCCGGGACGGGCGCACGCGCGGCGGGCGTCACCCGCTTCTCTGGGAGGGGATGTCTCATGTCGGTTTCCAACGCCAGCGCTCAGCCGCGTTATCTGGGCTCGATCGCGATCATCGGCGCGCTGTTCTTCGTCTTCGGCTTCGTGACCTGGCTCAACGGGCCGCTGATCGCGTTCGCCCAGCTGGCCTTCGATCTCGATGAGGTCGGCGCGTTCCTGGTGCCGATGGCGTTCTATCTGTCGTACTTCTTTCTGGCCGTGCCGTCCTCGGCGATCCTGCGCCGCACCGGCATGAAGCGCGGCATGGCCCTGGGCCTGCTGGTGATGGCGATCGGCGCGGCGATATTCGGCGAGTTCACCACCCAGCGCTGGTACCCCGGCGCGCTCGGCGGCCTGTTCGTGATCGGCGCGGGCCTGGCGGTGCTGCAGACCGCGGTCAATCCCTACATCAGCATCCTCGGCCCGATCGAGGGCGCGGCCCAGCGCATCGCGGTGATGGGCATCTGCAACAAGATCGCCGGCATCCTCGCGCCGATCGTGCTCGGCACGATGGTGCTGCACGGGATGGGCGATCTGTCCGAGCGGGTCAAGGCGGCGGACCCTGCGACCAAGGCGCAGTTGCTCAACGACTTCGCCGCCAGCATCCACGGCCCGTATCTGATGATGGCCGGCCTGTTGGCGGTGCTGGCGGTGGGCGTGCTGTTCTCGCCGCTGCCGGAATTGCGCGCCGAAGAAGCCAACCGTTCCTCGGCCAACACCGGCGGCGGCCGCGCCAGCCTGATGGCCTATCCGCACCTGTGGCTGGGCGCGCTGTGCATCTTCGTCTACGTCGGCGTGGAGGTGATGGCGGGCGACGCCATCGGCACCTACGGCCACAGCTTCGGCCTGCCGCTGGACAAGACCAAGTTCTTCACCTCCCTGACCCTGGGCGGGATGCTGGTGGGTTACGTGGTCGGCCTGATCGTGATCCCGCGCTTCATCTCGCAGGAACGCTACCTGAGCCTGTCGGCGGTGCTGGGCGTGCTGCTGACCATCGGCGCCTTCGTCACCAAGGGCTATGTGTCGGTCGGCTTCGTCGCCGCGCTGGGCTTCGCCAACGCGATGATGTGGCCGGCGATCTTCCCGCTCGGCATCCGCGGCCTGGGCCGCCACACCGAGGTCGGTTCGGCGGTGATGGTGATGGGCATCGCCGGCGGCGCGGTGGTGCCGCAGCTGTACGCGGTGCTCAAGCAGCACATGGACTTCCAGCTGGTCTTCCTGCTGCTGATGGTGCCGTGCTACCTGTACATCCTGTACTTCGCCAAGATCGGCCATAAGGTCGGCCAGGGCGATCGCGCGGCGGCGTCGACCGCGGCGGTGGCGGCCTCGTCCAACTGAATCCGCTGGCGCGCGGCGGCCCACGGCCGCCGCAACCCGCGCACGGGCGGCCCGCGGGCCGCCGGAAACGTTTGAAACGCGCCCCGAGCGGGCGGTCAATTATTCACCACCGCCCGATGCGGACAGGTTCGCGCGCAATCGCCGCTGGCCGCTGCGACGGCGCTTCGGTATTGTGAGCACAATGAATGCGCCGCCTCCCCACGCCGGCGCGGTCGCGCCCACCGGCGCGTCGACCGCGCGCGCGCTGCGTTACCTGATCCGCGTCCCCTTGCTGGCATGGCATGTGCTCATCCACTTGCCGCTGGTGCTGCTGCTGATCACCCTGCCCACCGCGCGCATCGCGCTGGGCGAGGAAACCCTGGAAGAACGCCTGATCCGCGCCTGGGCCGGCGGATTGATGCGGATTTTCGGCTTCAGCCTGCGCCGGGTCGGCACGCCGCTGCGCGGGGCGACCTTGTTCGTCGCCAACCACGTCAGCTGGGTCGACATCGAGATCCTGCACAGCCAGCGGATGATGGGTTTCGTGGCCAAGCGCGAAATCGCCGGCTGGCCGGTGGTGGGCTGGCTGGCCGCGCGCGGTCAGACCATCTTCCACTCCCGCGGCAGCACCGAATCGCTCGGCGGGGTGCTGCACGAAATGCTCTCGCGCCTGCGTTCGGGCCGCTCGGTCGGGGTGTTCCCCGAGGGAGGCACCCGCGGCGGGCGCGAAATCGGCCCGTTCCATGCGCGGATCTTCCTGGCCGCGGTCGAAGCCGGCGTGCCGGTGCAGCCGGTGGCGCTGCGTTACGGCGAGCGCGGCGAGGCCCAGACCGTGGTCGCGTTCCAGGGCCGGGAAAGCTTCTTCGCCAATTTCGTGCGTCTGCTCGGCGAACCCGGGCGCGTGGCCGAGGTGCATTTCCTCACCCCGATCGGCCCGGGCGAAGCCGACGGCCGCCGCCGCATCGCCGAACTGGCGCGGCAGCGGATCGTCGAGGCGATGGCGAGCTGAGCGCATGTTGACCGCGGCCGACTACGCACCGCCGCGTTGGCTGCGCAACGCGCACGTGCAATCGCTGCTGGGCTCCAGCCCGCTGCGCCGGCGCAACGCCGAGCGCCGGCTGGCCGAAGCCGGCGCCCGCACCCAGGCGCACATCATCGAAACCGACGCCGGCGTGCGTCTGCACGGCCTGCACAGCGCGGTGCCGGGCACCACCCCGCGCGGGATGGTGCTGTTGCTGCACGGCTGGGAAGGCAGCGTGGATTCCAACTACATGCGCCTGACCGCGGCGCGCTTGTTGGCGCGCGGCTTCGAAGTGTTCCGGCTCAACTTCCGCGATCACGGCGACACCCATCACCTCAACGAAGGCCTGTTCCACTCCAACCGGATCGACGAAGTGGTCCAGGCCGCGGTCGAAATCGCCCGGCGTTTTCCGCTGCGGCCGTTGTCGGTGGCCGGCTATTCGCTGGGCGGCAACTTCGCCCTGCGCCTGGCCTTGCGCGCGCCGGAAGCGGGCTTGCCGCTGGCGCACGTGGCCTCGGTGTGTCCGGTGCTGGATCCGGCCCGGACCATGGACTCGATGGAAACCGGCCTGCCGATGTACCTGTGGTACTTCGAGCGCAAATGGCGCGGCTCGCTGGCGCGCAAGCGGCAGTTGTTTCCGGCCGTGCACGATTTCGACGACCGCACCCTGGGCCTGCGGATGCGGCCGCTGACCCAGTGGATGGTCGAGCGGCACACCGATTTCGGCACCCTGGACCGTTACTTCGACGGTTACTCGGTCGCCGGCCGGCGCCTGGCCCAGTTGCAGGTGCCGGTGAGCATCCTGATGGCCGCCGACGATCCGGTGATTCCGCTGGCCGCCTTCCATGAACTGGAACTGCCGGCGAGCGCGCGCCTGGAAGTCGCGTCCTGCGGCGGCCACTGCGGGTTCCTGGAAAACGCCCACCTGGACGGTTTCGCCGAACGCTGGATCGCCGACCGGATGGCCGCGCTGGCTTCGGCCTGAGCCCGCCGGGCCGCGGTATCGCCGGCCTAAGTGGTTGATAACGCGCCGTATCGGGCCGGTCTTCGGTGTTGTCGCGGGCGGGTTCGAAGCGCGCGTTCGCGCCGGCGTTTTTCCGCCCCGCGCGCGAGCCGACCCGGTGGAAAAAGCGCAAAACCCGCGCACACCCCTACAATCGCCCTCTTATCCTTGCGCGAAGCACGTCACATGTACGATTCCATCCTCGACGCCCTGCGTCGCGGCGCGACGGCCGAAGCTCTGGCCGCTTCCGAACAGCTCGCCGGCGAGCAACCCAACGACGTCACCGCGCAGCGCCTGCACGCCGCCGCGCTGCGGCTGGACGGCCAGCGCGAGGCGGCCCTGGCCGCGCTCGACCGCGCCATCGGCCTGTCGCCGGAGGACGCGCAGCTGCATCTGGAGCGCGCCGGCACGTTGCTGGACGGTCGTCAGCTCGATGAGGCCCAGGCCGCGCTGGCCCAGGCGATCGGCCTGGACCCGAATCAATTCCCCGCTTACGTGGTCAAGGCGCAACTGGCGATCGCCCGCGGCGATCTGGAAGAAGGCGAGCGGCTCGGCCGCACCGCCGCGCGGATCGCGCCGAACCATCCGCAAGTGGCGGCGATCGAAGGCACCCTGGCGCTGCGCCGCGGCGACGCTGACCGCGCGCTGGCGATCCTCAGCCACGCCGCCTCGGTCGCGCCGGACGATCCGCAGGTGCTGCACGGCCTGGGCTTCGCCTATCTGGCCAAGGGCCATCTGGCCTTCGCCGAACAGGCCTTCAGCGCGCTGGCCCAGCGCAATCCCGATCAGCTCACCCTGCAGTTGCTGATCGCCGACCTGCTGCGCCAGCAATCGCGCTACGCCGAAGCCGCCGACCGGATCGAGCCGCTGATCCAGCGCGAGGACGCCGGCTTCGGCGTGCGCCGCTGGGCCGGCGAGCTGGAACTCGACGCCGGCCGCAACGAGCGCGCGCTGGCGGTGCTGCGCGAAGCGTTCGCCGAACATCCCCACGACCCGCGCACGCTCAACGCGATGATGGAAGCCTGGCGCCGGCTCGGCGCGGTCGACGACGCGCGCCAATCGCTGGAAGACGCGCTGGCCGCGCATCCGCAACAGCCGGACCTGTGGCGCGCGCGGCTGGTGCTGGAACCGTTCGGCGAAGCCGCCGCGCTGGACGTCATCGAGCGCTGGCAGCAGGCCATGCCCGACCACCTGGCCGCGCTGGAAGCGCGCGCGGCGGTGCACGATCAACTCGGCGAACACGCGCAGGCCGAAGCCATCGCCGAGCGCATCGTCGAAATCAGCCCGGGCGACGTGGCCGCGGAGATGCGTCTGGTCCAGGCGCTGACCGAACGCGATCCCGACGCCGCCGCCGAACGCATCGAGCGTTTGATCGGCATGGCCGCCGATCCGACCGCCAAGCGCGAACTGCGGCAGTTGCTCGGCCGCACCCTGGACCTGGCCGGCCAACCCGAAGCGGCCGCGGCGACCTGGGCCGAGCTGCACGCCGAAGTGGTCGAACAACGGCTGCCGTTCAACGCCATCAGCAAGCGCGGCGGCGAAGACTGGCCGCCGCTGGGCTGGGTCGAGGAAGGCACCCGCGGCATTCTGCTGCTGTGGGGCGCGCCCGGCTCGCGGGTGGAGCGCATCGCGCAAGTGCTCAGCGCGGTCGGCGCGCCGCTGCTGGTCGACCGTTACGGCCCGCAGCCGCCGAACGATCCGATGCAGCGTTACGGCACGGTCGAAGAACTGCTCGCCGGCTCGCTCGACCCGGCCTTCCTGATCAAGCTGTACCGCGCCGCGTTGCCCGCGCGCGGCGCCGCCGACGGCCCGATCTTCGACTGGCTGCTGTGGTGGGACAACGCCCTGCTGCGCGCGCTGCGGCCGAATCTGGCCGAAGCCTTCCTGCTGATTCCGATCCTGGATCCGCGCGACATGCTGCTGGACTGGCTGGCCAACGGCAGCCCCACGCCGTACGCGCTGACCTCGCCGGAAGACGGCGCGCGCTGGCTGGCGCAGACGCTGGAGCAGGTCGCCGACCTGCACGAGCACAATCTGTTCCCGCACAACCTGGTGCGTCTGGATCAGACCGGCGACGATCCCGGCGCGATCGCCCAGATCATCGCCGACACCTTGCGCGTGCAGGTCTCGCTGCCGGGCGGGATCAACATGAACCAGCGGCTGCCGTCCGGCCGCTGGCGCGCTTACATCGACACCTTGGGCGAGGCGTTCGCGTTGCTCAAGCCGGTGGCCAAGCGTCTGGGCTATCCGGAGGCCTGACCGCCGCGCACGCGGGCGAGCGCGCCGGTCGCGCCCGCCCGCGCCGCGATCGCCCGCCCGGTTCGCCGCGGCCGAGCGCGGCATGCTGTATCCCGCGGGGCGAACCCGCGCGCCGTCGCCACGGCCGGTCATCGCGCCGGGGTATCGTCGAGGCGATAGCGTGAACCCCACGCCGACGCGGCGCGCCGTCCGCGCCGTCCACCCAGGAGTCTTCATGCGCATCCACAGCAACAGCTTCCAACACCGTCAGCGCCTGCCGGCCGAGTTCGCCGCCGGCCAACCGGTCGGCGAGGGATTCGGCTTCGCGCCCAACCGCAATCCGCATCTGGCCTGGGATGACGTACCGCAGGGCACGCGTTCGTTCGCGCTGCTGTGCATCGACCCGGACGTGCCGACGGTGGCCGAACTGGTCGGCCGCAGCGACGTGCAGATTCCGCTGCACCAGGTGCGCGCCGATTTCGTCCATTGGGCGGTCGCCGACATCGCCGCCGACGTGCGCGAAATCGCCGCGGGCAGCTGCAGCGACGGCGTGACCGCGCACGGCAAGCGCGATCCGTCCGGCCCGCGCGGCGCGCGTCAGGGCATCAACGACTACACCGGCTGGTTCGCCGGCGATCCGGACATGGCCGGCGACTGGTACGGCTACGACGGCCCGTTCCCTCCGCCCAACGATGAGCGCGTGCACCGTTATTTCTTCCGCCTGTTCGCGCTGGACCTCGAGCGTCTGCCGCTGGACAAGCGCTTCACCGCCGCGGACGTGTTCAATGCGATGCACGGCCACGTGCTCGGCGAGGCGTCGATCTACGGCACCTATTCGTTGAACCCCGCGGTGCGCGGCTGAGCGGCCGTTTTTTCGAGCAGCGATATGAGCGACCCGAACAATCCTTACGACGCCCCGCAAGCCCAAGTGCGGGCCGAGCGCATCGCCCAGTTGGTGACCGCCAGCCGTTCCCAGCGTCTGGTCAATCTGTTGATCGACAGCCTGGCCTGCACCGCGTTGCTGCTGGGCAGTCTGAGCGTGTACTCGGCGTTCGACCCGACAGTGCTGAAGCTGTTGCAGCCCGAACCCAATGCGCCGTGGAATCCGACCATGTCGCTGATGATGCTGGTCGCGCAGTTCGTGTACTACGTGCCGATGGAAGGGATGTTCGGCGTTACCTTGGGCAAGCTGGTGACCAGCACCCGCGTGGTCGACGAACAAGGCCGGCCGCCGAGTTGGGGGCAGGTGTTGGGCCGTACCGCGGCGCGGCAGATTCCGTTTGAGCCGATCACGATTTTGTTCACCGGCGCCGAGCGTGCGGCGGCTTGGCATGATCGGTTGCCGAAGACGTTGGTGGTGCGGGCGCGTTAACAGACTCCCTCTCCCGCTTGCGGCGCCCGAAGGGTGTGCAAGGCTGAGAGGGTTGGGGTGAGGGGATGAGCGCCGAAGGCGCGAATGCTTTTGCTTGAAAGTTTCGCGGCGAGGCCGGGCCCTCACCCCAACCCCTCTCCCGCAAGCGGGAGAGGGGCTCTAAACAGGCGCGACGCTGGGCAACTCGAATGGACGCCGAGGAATGGCGCCCGAACCCGATCCGCTTCAACATTTCCGAGCCGCGCCGGTCGCGCCGCATCCAAGGAACAGGAACACGGCCATGAACGACGATCACAACCCCTACCAAGTGGTGTCCCGCATCGCCGCGCCCGTCGCGCGCGCGCAGCAGGTCGAAGAGGACTACGAGTCCGCCAGCTACGGCCGGCGTTTGTTCAACTACCTCATCGACTCGTTCGTCTTCGGCATCTTCAAGGTCGTCGTCGTCCTCGCCATCGGCCGCGCCTCGATCGGCCGCGACCCGCTGAAGGATATATTCATGACCACGGCGGTGATGCTGATCTACTACGTGGTCATGGAGGGACTGTTCGGCGCGACCATCGGCAAGTTCGTCACCGGCACGCGCGTGGTCGACGAGGACGGCAAGCCGCCCGGTTGGGGCACGGTGGTCGTGCGCACCCTGGGGCGCTGCATCCCGTTCGAGCCGTTTTCGATCTTCTTCTACGGGCAAGCCCGCACCGCCTGGCACGACAAACTGGCGAACACGCGGGTGATCAGGATTTCCTGATCGCCCGCGCGTCGTCGATAGCGGCGATTACTTCTTCGGCACCAATTCGCTCTCGACCACCATGTCGAGCACGTACGCCACCGACGAGGCGTCGGCCGGCGGGTTCTTGATGTCGAACTTCTTGATCCGCACGACATTGCGGATGCCCGGCTCGTGGGTGTAGCCCTCGATGTCCTGATACAGGAAATGCCAATCCTCGGCCGGCGCCTGAGCCACGCCGTTGGCGTCGTACTTGCGCTCGCGCACCCACAGGCACTGGTAGTTCGGCATCATCGGATGCGAGCAAGGCCGGCGCTGAGCGTCGACTTCGAAGAACATCGTGGTGCCGGCGCTGCCGTAACGGGTTTCCGCGGTCGGCTCGCCGTCGAGCACCAGCTTGGCGCCGGCGGCGGTGGTCAGCAGCAGGCGCGGTTGCGGCGCCTGGCCTTCGATCGCGAACTGGGCGCTGCCTTCCAGCAGCTTGGAAATCTCGCTGTCCATTTGCATCAGGCGCTGGTCCTGGCAGGCCATCAGCGTGGTCTGGAATTGCTTGACCTCGATGCGTTCGCCCTTGAGCGAATAACCCGCGCCGATGTGATTGCAGCCGCCGCTGACGCCGACCCGATCCTTGGCGAAGCTCAGGTTCAGGCCGTACTTGCCTTCGCGCTGCAACACCGCGATCGGCTTGCCGGTGTTGTCGGTGGCGCTCTGCAATTGCCAGCGGTAACCGTCGAGCGGGACCGATCCCGCCGGGGCGGCGGCCGATTTCGTATCCGCTGCATCGGTGGCAGCGGCGGCGCCGTCGGCGGGCTTGTCGCCGTTGGAGGTGGGCGCTGCGCACGCGGCGAGCAGCAAGGTCGACAGCGTGGCGGCGAGGGCCAGCGCAACGGGACGGCGCGGAGTCAGGTGGAAGGTAGTCATGGTCGGGGATGATCCGGTTTTGCTTGCGAAGATAGGATCAACGCGGCCGCGCCGGCGATGGGGTTAGCCGCGTTCAGCTGGCGGCCGGGTCATTCCGGCGGCGTCGCGCGTTGCCGTCCCAGCTCGCTGGCGAGCACGTGGATCGGGCCGAGCGGATGCTGCGCGACCAACGGGGGGTAGCGCTTGATTTCCAGCAATTGATGGAAGCCGGGCAAATGCTGGTAACCGTCGATGCGCGCCGCGAACGAATGCCAATCGCCGAGCGGCTTGCCCCATTGGCCCGGCCCGGCGCTGCGCTCGCGGACCCACAGGCAGGTATCGAACGGCGCGGGCGTTCCGCTCGGACAGGGGCGCGTCTGCGGCGCGACTTCCAGGCGCAGACGGGTCGGCCGATGGCCGTAGGGCGCGTCGCGGGTCTGCAGCAGCCAGCGCGTGCCGTCGGCGCTGACCAAGTGCAGGCGCCGGTTCACCCCGCGGCCTTCCACGGCGTACTCGAACGGCGACTGCCAATGCGCTTGCAGCAATTGTTCGGCGCGGATCAGGCGTTGATCCAGGCAGCCCATCAGCGTTTGCGAGAATCCGTCGACGACGACGATCCGCCCACGTTCGAGCCGGTAACCGCCGCTCAGAGCGTTGCAGCCGGCATGAGCGGAGAGCCCGTTCTTGCTCAAGCTCACCGTGGTGTCGTAACGGCCATCGGGTTGCAGCAGGGCGATCGGCTCGCCGTCGGCGGCGGTCGCGGTCAGTACCCGCCACTGTTCGCCGATCAATCCCTGTCCCGCTGCGAGGCTGCGGTCGCCGCGCAGATCGTCGTTGCCGGCGCATGCGCTCAGCAGCAGCGTTAGCGCGATCGCTCCTGCTGCGACGGAATCGGACTTCGGCATGGCATCGCTCCGGTGGCGGCGGTCAATCGCGACGCTGGCCCGATGGCGGGGCCGCGTCGACGACGTATCGATAGAAGTTCTGGTTCAAATCTTCCCTGCGTTCGAGCGCGTAATTTCCTGGCGAATTGGCTAGCGCGGAAATCGGCGGGTAGTGCCGCAAGGTCAACAGCTCATGCTTGCCGGACTCCGGACTGTAGCCGTCGATCGGCGCGGTGAAGGGGCGCCACTGCGAACGCACGCGCAGGGTCTGGCCATGCACGTCGGGTTCGACCTCGCGGACCCACGGACACAGGCGTCCGGGCGAACCGGGTTGGCCGCAATCGCGCCGTTCGCCGGAGGCTTGCAGATACAGCCGCCGGCCCGGATGGCCGTAGGGCGCATCGACGGTCTGCAAGATCAACTCGCTGCCGTCGCGCGTGGTCAGAAACCAGCGTTGGCGCACGCCTTGGCCTTCCACTCGGTAACGGTACGGCGGCGCGACATGCCGCACCAGCGCGGCGTCCATCGCGGTCAGGCGATCGTCGTTTACCCCGGCTTCGGTCTGCTGCATCGAGGTGCAGTCGATGCGGCCGGTAGCGACCGTGCATTGGCCCTGCATGGCATTGAAGCCGCCGCTGATGAGCATGCGCTTGTCGATGAACTCGACGTTGATGCGCCGGTAAGCATCGGGCTGCAGCAGCGAGATCGGATTGCCGTTGGCGTCGGAGGCCAGCAGCACCTGCCAGCGATAACCGGTCAGGTCTTCGGTGCGCGCGAACGCGCGCCGGCTGACCGGCGCGGGTTCGGCGTCGGCGTGTCGCTCTGTTGCGCTGTTCTCGCCGAGTCCGCAGCCGTTGAGCGCGAAACCGGCCGTGCTCGCGATCAAGATTCGCAGCAGGCGCTGCGCGGCGGTGCGGGCGGGCGAACCGATGTGCGGCATGGACGTCCCCGGAGCGTGGCCAGCCTCCAGCCTGAGCGCTGAGCGCGCGCGGCGCCACCGTCCAAAGTTGGGGAGAACGAAGCCGGGTCACGCCTGCGTGCGTGTCGTCCGCGCTCGAAACAGTGCCGGCCTTCACAGTGCCGACTGGCCCGAGGCGCCACCGCCGGCGCGGCGGATCAATCCTTCGGCTTGGCGAACTTGCGCATCAACTCGCGCTGCGCGCGTTCCAGGTCCAGCCCTTCGGCTTCGTCGCCGTCGGTGTCCTCGCCGTCCAGCGAGCCGTCTTCGGCCAGCACTTCATCCAGATGCGCCAGCAATTGCGAGGTTTCCACCACCGCGCTCTGCATCTGCGCATTGGGAAACACGCCCACGCCGACCTTGGCCTGGCTCATCGCCGTCGCCGCGTGCTCGCGCCACTGCGCCAACTCGCGCGGCGCCGGCGCGTACTCGTGCAACTGCGGCGCGCGCGCCAACGCCGCGCGCGCGGTCGCCGCCGACGGCCAGGCCGGCAGCAGTTCCTGGCCGTCTTCGTCGAACAAGGTCAGCACGAACTCGCCCGCGACCGCGACCCAGAAGCGGCCGGTGCGCGCCACCGACTCCAGGAACGCGGCGTAGCGTTCGGCGCCGGAGAGTTCGGCGTATTCCATCAGCCGCTGTTCGGCTTCGTAGTCTTGTGGGTTCATCGCAAAGCTCCGGTGGCCGCCGCGATCAGCTGCCCGACGGCATCAGCAGCAGCAAGGCCGCGCCGAAGACGAAGCGGTAGATCGCGAACGCAGTGAAACGGTGGGTCTGGATATAGCGCAACAGCCACTTCACCGCGATGAAGGCAGTCACCGCCGAGGCGATGAAGGCCACCGCCAGCGCGCTCCAGTCTTCGTTGGCCGCGGCCGGGGTGCCGACCACGTGCATCAGCTCGTAGCCGCTGGCCGCGAACATGGTCGGGATGCCGACCAGGAAGGTGAACTCGGTGGCGGCCGCGCGGCTGGTGGTGCCGGCCAGCAGGGCGATGAAGATGGTCGCGCCCGAGCGCGAGGTGCCCGGGAACACCCCGGCCACGACCTGGGCGATGCCGACCAGCGCCGCCACCGTCCAGGTGATTTCGGTGCGCTCGCCGAGCGCGGCCGCGCGTTTGGCGGCGAAGTGCTCGGCCGCGATCATCCACACGCCGCCCAGCACCAGCGCCCAGGCGATCGGGGTGACGTGGTCGGGCAGGGTGAAGCCGGCTTTCTTGACGATGATGCCCAGCACCGCGGTCAGGCCGAAGGCCAGCGCCAGCTTGAGCAGGTAGTCCCAGTTGTCGCGCTCGGTGACGCCGGTCGCCAGGCCCCACAAGCGCTTCCAGTAAATCACCACCACCGCCAGGATCGCGCCGGCCTGGATCGAGATGTTGAACAGGTCCGAGCGCGCGCCGAGCCAGTGCTGGGCGATCAACAGGTGGCCGGTGCTGGAGATGGGCAGGAATTCGGTGATGCCTTCGATGATGCCGAGGAGCAGCGCGGAGAACAGATCGGTCATTGGGGGCGGGGCTGGGATTGGAGGTGGGAATTCGGGCGGGGCGCCGCGGTCGGGGGAGGGCGGCGGCGGGTCAGGATAGCGGAAAGCGCTTTGTTCCAAATTGGTGCGTTGCCGGTTTCATCTGCACCTAATTGGTTCATTGGGTCGATCTGGGATGAATTTCGCCCTTTCAAATCAGATTGTTACGCGCCAGGAACGCTTGGCACGCCGCTTGCTATAACTATTCCCAGACGGCTCCAGCGCCCTCGTTTTGCACGAATCCCCAACCCCTAATCCCGGATCCAGCCCATGTCCCTCGAACACGTCGAAAAGCTCGTCAAGGATCACAAGGTCGAATTCATCGATCTGCGTTTCACCGACATGCGTGGCGTCCAGCACCACGTGACCTTCCCCAAGTCGATCGTCGAGCCTTCGCTGTTCGAAGACGGCAAGATGTTCGACGGCTCCTCGATCAGCGGCTGGAAGGGCATCAACGAGTCGGACATGATCCTGCTGCCCGACCCGTCGACCGCGTACCTGGATCCGTTCACCGCCGATCCGACCATCGTGCTGACCTGCGACATCCTCGACCCGGCGACCATGCAGGCCTACTCGCGCGATCCGCGCGGCGTGGCCAAGCGCGCCGAGGCTTACCTGAAGTCCAGCGGCGTCGCCGACCAGGCGTTCTTCGGTCCGGAACCGGAATTCTTCATCTTCGACTCGGTCCGTTACGCCAATGAGATGGGCCACACCTTCTTCCACATCGATTCGGAAGAAGCCGCGTGGAACTCGGGCAAGGAATACGAAGGCGGCAACAGCGGTTACCGTCCGGGCGTGAAGGGCGGCTATTTCCCGGTCGCCCCGCTCGACTCGCTGCACGACATCCGCGCCGAGATGTGCAAGACCCTGGAACAGGTCGGCATCGAAGTGGAAGTGCACCACCACGAAGTCGCCAACGCCGGCCAGTGCGAGATCGGCACCAAGTTCAACTCGCTGGTGGCCAAGGCCGACGAGCTGTTGACGATGAAGTACATCATCAAGAACGTCGCCCACCGCAACGGCAAGACCGCGACCTTCATGCCCAAGCCGATCGTCGGCGACAACGGCAGCGGCATGCACGTGCACCAGTCCTTCGCCAAGGGCGGGGTCAACCTGTTCTCCGGCGACGGCTACGGCGGCCTGTCGCAGATGGCGCTGTGGTACATCGGCGGCGTGTTCAAGCACGCGCGCGCGATCAACGCCTTCACCAACTCCGGCACCAACAGCTACAAGCGTCTGGTCCCGGGCTACGAGGCGCCGGTGATGCTGGCGTACTCGGCGCGCAACCGTTCGGCGAGCTGCCGCATTCCGTACGTGGCCAACCCGAAGGCGCGCCGCATCGAAATGCGCTTCCCCGATCCGATCCAGTCCGGTTACCTGACCTTCGCCGCGCTGATGATGGCGGGCCTTGACGGCATCAAGAACCAGATCGATCCGGGCGCGCCGAGCGACAAGGATCTCTACGATCTGCCGCCGGAAGAAGAGAAGGGCATCCCGACCGTGTGCCACTCGCTCGACCAGGCCCTGGAAGCGCTGGACAAGGACCGCGACTTCCTCAAGGCCGGCGGCGTGTTCACCGACGACTTCATCGACGGCTACATCGCGCTGAAGATGCAGGAAGTGACCAAGTTCCGCGCGGCGACCCACCCGCTGGAATACCAGCTGTACTACGCGATCTGATGCGGCACCCGCGCGGCGCGCCTTAGGGCGCGTCGCGCAAACGAAACGACAAGTGTCGAACCGGACGACGGCCGCGGCCGTCGCCCGCCGGCGTGCTGTTGCCTGTGCAGGAGCGATGCAACGATGCAGATCCGACTTGGCGAACTCGACCGACCCGAAGTGATCGCGCTGCTGCGCGAGCATCTGCAAGGCATGGCCGAGCTGTCGCCGCCGGAAAGCATCCATGCGCTCGATCTGGACGGGCTCAAACGCCCGGAGATCAGTTTCTTCAGCGCCTGGGACGGCGAGGACCTGCTCGGCTGCGGCGCGCTCAAGCAACTCGACGACGGCCACGCCGAAATCAAGTCGATGCGCACCGCCAGCGCGCACCGCCGACGCGGCGTGGCGGCGAGAATGCTGACCCATCTGATCGAAGAGGCCGGGCGCCGGCGTTATCGGCGCTTGAGTCTGGAAACCGGCTCGATGGAAGGATTCGAGCCGGCGCGCAGCTTGTACGCGCGTTACGGCTTCAGCTACTGCGGGCCCTTCGCCGAGTATCGCGACGATCCCAACAGCGTGTTCATGAGCAAGGCGTTGTAACCATCCACGGCCCGAGGCGCACGCCCCGGGCCGTTTTCGTTTTCCACCCACAACCTTGAGGACGCGAACGACGGGCCAAGCCCGCCGCGGGGCGGCTTGTTCCCGAAAACAGCGCGAGCGGCGACGAAACGCTCCGCCAGCAGCAACACCCACCGAGCGCACATCGCCAATGACCGGGGAGGGGCCACCGCTTATGAGGAGCCTGCGTCATGTCGTCTCATCTCAAGACTGAAAGCATCAACGCCGCCTACGCGGCCCACGCCCATGCCGTCGCCAAGGCGACGCTCGCCATCGCGCTCGCCTGCGCCGCGCTCGCGGCCACCCAGGCGCGCGCCGGAACCACGGGCTCGATCAGTCTGACCTCGGACTACCTGTTCCGCGGGGTCTCGCAGACCAATCAGGAGCCGGCTCTGCAAGGCGGTATCGAATACGCGCACGACAACGGGTTCTACGTCGGCGCCTGGGGAAGCAACATCAGCTGGTTGTCGGACACGGTGGTGGTCGGCGACGAGATCTCCAGCAGTCTGGAACTCGACGGCTATCTGGGCTATCGCGGCAAGGCCGGCGAGATTTTCTCTTACGACGTCGGCGTGCTGACCTACTACTACCCCGGCGACTATCCGTCCGGCTTCAACAGCCCCAACACCACCGAGATCTACCTCGGCGGCACCTTGGCGCCGAGCGAAACGGTGTCGGTGGGCCTGAAGTACTCGCACGCGGTCACCGATCTGTTCGGTTACGCCGATTCCGATGGCAGCGGCTATCTCGACCTCAACCTCAACTGGACCTTCCAGCCCGGCTGGGTGTTGAACCTGCACGGCGGCAAGCAGTGGATCAAGAACAACGAGGCCTTCGAATACACCGACTGGAAACTCGGCGTCACCAAGAGTTTCGACAACGGCTTTTCGGTCGCCGCCGCCTACAGCGACACCGATGCCGAGAAGGCGCTCTACACCAACGCCCACAACAACTTCCTGGCCGACAGCGCCTTCACCCTGACGGTAAGCAAGGCGTTCTGACGCCGCGCGCATCCATCCACACCGCGGAGCCGCGACATGAAACTGATCACCGCCATCATCCGTCCGTTCAAGCTCGACGAGGTCCGCGAAGCGCTGACCGAAGTCGGCGTATCGGGCATCACCGTCACCGAAGTCAAAGGCTTCGGCCGCCAGAAGGGCCACACCGAGTTGTACCGCGGGGCCGAGTACGTCGTCGATTTCCTGCCCAAGCTCAAGATCGAATGCGCGGTGCCCGAGAGCCTGCTCGACGCCGCCCTGGAAGCGATCCAGAACGCCGCGCGCACCGGCAAGGTCGGCGACGGAAAGATCCTGGTCCTGCCGGTGGAAAGCGCGGTGCGCATCCGCACCGGCGAACTCGACGACGACGCCCTCTGACCCCAGCCTGCGAGAGACGATGATGAAGTACGAAACCATGCTCGACCCCCGCTCGCGCGAGCGGGCGCTGCGAACCCTGGCCTGGAGCGCGCTGCCGGCGGCGCTGCTGGCGATCGCCCCGGCCCAGGCGCAAGAAGCCGCCGCGGCCGCCGCGGCCGCGCAACCGGTGGTGGATAAAGGCGACGTCGCCTGGATGCTGACCTCGACCTTGCTGGTATTGCTGATGACGGTGCCCGGACTGGCGCTGTTCTACGGCGGCCTGGTGCGCTCCAAGAACGTGCTGTCGGTGCTGATGCAGGTGCTGGCGGTGTTCTCGCTGATCGTGTTGCTGTGGGTGACTTACGGTTACTCGCTGGCCTTCAACGGCGGCAACGCGTTCATCGGCAATCTGGACAAGCTGTTCCTCAAGGGCGTGAACAAGGAATCGCTGGCGGCGACGTTCAGCGCCGGCGTGGCCTTGCCCGAGTACGTGTTCATCGCGTTCCAGTCGACCTTCGCCGGCATCACCGGCGCCTTGATCGTCGGCGCGTTCGCCGAGCGGATCAAATTCGCCGCGGTGCTGTTGTTCTCGGCGATCTGGTTCACCTTCGCCTATCTGCCGATCGCGCACATGGTCTGGTACGGGCCGGACGGGTTCTTGTTCGCCAAGGGCGCGATCGACTTCGCCGGCGGCACGGTGGTGCACATCAACGCCGGCGTCGCCGGTCTGGTCGGCGCCTACTTCGTCGGCAAGCGCGTGGGCTACGGGCGCGAGGCGATCAAGCCGCACAACGTCGCCTTCACCATGATCGGCGCGTCGCTGCTGTGGGTGGGCTGGTTCGGCTTCAACGCCGGTTCCAACCTGGAAGCGACCGCGGGCGCGGCTCTGGCTTTCCTCAACACCTTGTTGGCAACCGCGGCGGCGGCGTTGGCGTGGAGTCTGGTGGAGAAGGTCATCAAGGGCAAGTCGTCGATGCTGGGCGGCGCTTCGGGCGTGGTCGCCGGATTGGTGGCGATCACTCCGGCTTGCGGGACGGTCGGTCCGTTCGGCGCGATCGCCATCGGCGCGATTTCCGGCGCGGTGTGCGTGTGGGGCGTGCATGGGCTCAAGCGCTTGTTGCGCGCGGACGATGCGCTCGACGTGTTCGGTGTGCACGGCCTGGGCGGGATCGTCGGTGCGTTGCTGACCGCGGTGTTCAGTGCGCCGGCGCTGGGTGGCTTCGGTTTCGGTGCGGGCAACGACGGTATCGCCGCGCAGCTTGGCGTGCAGGCGTTGGGTGTGGGCGTGACTGTGGTGTGGTCCGGCGTGGTGTCGGTGGTCGCCTTCGCTATCGTCAGGCCGCTGGTGGGCTTGCGGGTGGCTGAGGAGGCTGAGCGCGAAGGCTTGGATATCACTACGCATGGTGAGTCGGCTTACGAGAGCTGATGAGCGAAACCCTCTCCCGTGTGCGGGAAGGAGCCGCGGCGAATGGCTCCCTCTCCCGCTTGCGGGAGAGGGCTGGGGTGAGGGGGTGAGCGCCATAGGCGCGAATGCTGGTGCTTGAAAGTTTCTCGGCAGGCGTGCCCTCACCCCAACCCCTCTCCCGCGAGCGGGAGAGGGGCTTTAGCGGCGGGAGAGGGGGAGGCTGCAACCGCGCTTACGCAGACGGACACGCCTTCAGCGCCGCGATCTGTTCGCGGCTGATGCCGGTATCGTTCCACACCCGCAGGCCGGGGCCGCGGTTCCAAGTAGTGGTCAACACTTCCATCTTCAGCGGCTTCTTGTGCTTCTGAAACGGAATAATCGCCTGCAGCACCACGCCGCCATCGACCAGCGAAGTGGCCAACGCGCGAATCGCCTCGACCGGCGTATCCGGGCCGCACGCGATGGCGTTGGTGTTCAAGCTCTCGGGCAACTGCGCGCGGGTCTTGCGGTACGGAATGCCGCTCTTGCTGAGCGCTTCGTGGATGGTCGCTCCGTCGGCGACCTTCTGATAGTAGGTGACGTCGATACCACGGAACATCGCCATCTCGGGCCGATCGGGTTCACCCAGCAACTGCGCCTGCGCGCCGCGGGTGCCGCCGGTTTCGGAGGACTTGTAGCGGATGCGAACCGCGGTGGCGACGCCGCTGGGCTTGAACAACACATCGCCCTGCTGGAACTCGCGCAAGGTCGAGGAACCGTATTGCGGCGTCTGTTTGCCCAACTGAGTGATTTCGGCCTTGAGCCAGTAGCCCAGCTCGTTGCCGGTGACGATGCCGTCGGGATAGGTGTCGGCGGCTCCGCCGATGCCCTCGATGAACTTGACCACGAAGTCGCTGCGCGCGGGCACCTGATCGGAGGCGCTGCCGGAACTGATGAACTGGCGCACGGCCTTGTCGGCGTTGCTGAGGAACAACTCGCCGGGCTTCAGGTTCGATCGGGTCAGAAACACCGCGCCGGAAAAACAACTGTCGAACACCATCATCACGTGCTTGGCCGGCGATTGCTTGGACCAGTTGGAGATGTCTTCCAGGCTGACCAATTGATCGATGAATCCCGCTTCGCCGGCCGCCGGGCTGTCGACGGGAACCAGAAAGCCGGTGAAGCGCCGATCGGTGTAGCCGTGCGAGGCGACGAACAACAGCAGCCGGGTGTTGAGCGGAACCTCCTGATAGAGAAACGCGCGGATGCGTTTGCCCAGTTCTTCGCCTTCCAGATCGTTGAGCAAATCGACCTGATCGAAACCCTGCCGCAACAACGCCTCGCGCAGCGCCTGGGTTTCCTCCGGCACGGTTTCCAGCGGCGACCAGGTGCGGTAGCGCGACTGGCCGATGACCAGCGCGCGGCTGGAGCCGTAGACCTCGACCTCGCCCTGGGTCGAGGGCACCGACAGCTTGCCGGCGTGCGCGGGCGAGGGCGCGCCGAAGGCCGCGACGGCGGCGATCAGCAGCGATGCGAGCATCAGGCGCATGACACGATCCTCATCGATGAACGCCGTCGCCTCAGGGCGGCGGCGCAAGCAGGCGTTGATAGGCGGCGCGCAGGCTGCTGTAGGGCGGAACGAACACCACCCGGCTGACTCCGTCGATGCGGACGCTGTCCTTGATGTCGAAATGCAGGTGGATGGTGGTCGACGCTCCGCCGAAATCGTTCGATACCTTGCCGATGCGGGCGCCGCGTTGCACCGCGTCGCCGCGCCGCACCGCCAGGTTGTCCATGTCCAGGTGCAGGTAGCGGTAAACGGTGCCGCTCGGGGTTTGCAGGGTCACGCTGTACTTGCCGACCTGGACGATCTTTCCGCTGTCCGCAGCCACCGCCCAGTGCAGGCCGGCCTTGCAAGTCGCCGGACGGATGTCCTGGCCTTGATGACCCTTTCCCGCCGGACACAGCGGCATGCCCCAGTCGCGTTTCTCGCAGAAGTTGTCGCGCCACGGATAGCTGTAGTTGGCCGCATCGCACTGGCTGCCGCCGGGCGGAGGCGCGTGCGAGCCGCCCTTGCGATAGACCTGCGAATTGAGGAACGCCGGCGGCTTCTCGATCGGAAAGCGGATGTCGCGCAGGTACACGGTCGGATCGGCCACGCCGCGGCCGGAACCGGGTTCGAGTTCGCCGGGTGGCGAGAAGCTCGGCGTTTGTTGGGCCGCGGCCGCCAACGAGCACAGGCACAGCCCTACCAAAGTAAGGAATTTCATCGCGGCTTGCCTCCCACGGCGATGAGACTCTCGGCCACCTTGCGCAAGAATTCGTCGCGATCGCAGCGCGGATCCTCAGCTTGCTCGCACGCCACGCGCAGCACATACGAGGCGCCGTAACGGATGAAGCTCAGATCGGCGCCGTACTCGTAGGCTTCGAACTGGTACTGCGGCGGCGGCCCGGACTCGGCGAGCAGTTTCGCCATGGCGCTGTCGGGCGGCAGCGCAAGCGCCGAGGCCGAGCCGAGCACGACCAGATCGGCGCCGTCGAGCGGGTAGTCGGCGGCGTAGGCGGTGCCTTGTTCGATCACCGCCGGCGCGGCGCGCACCGGGCCGGTGCCGGGCACCAACACCGGCAGCGAGACGCGGTCCAGGGTTTCCTGCAGCGTGGGACTGGAGCGCAGCCCTTCGACCGCGGGCTTATCGCGCTCGGCGGCGTCGCGCATTTGCTGTTGCGCGGTCGGCCAATCGATGGCGGCGCTCTCGCGCTGGATCGATTGCGCCTGCGCGCATAGCGGCGCGAGCGCCAGGGCGCACGGCAGCGCGGTGGCGATGAGTCGATGGGGCCGAACGCGGAGCATCATGATCGTCGCTCGAAAGTCATGGCGCGTGGGCTGGCGCGGGGTTCCGGTCGTCTTTGTCGCCGGCTTGACGCTGGCAGGCGCCCGGTTCGAACAAGGCGGTCACCGGCTTGAACGCCAGGATCGAATACGTCGGCAGCTGATAACCGTAGGCGTGCTGCACATTCTTCGACGCGTCCAGGCGCGCGCCGAACAGTTCCATGAAGCCGAGCAGCACGCTGCCCTTGCGGCCGCTCGCGCCTTGCTTGTCGTATTCGAATTTCTGCAGCACCAGCTCGGCGTGCGGCGCGATCGCGCCGCGTGCGTCGTTGCCCAGATCGGCCGGGCCGACGACTTGCTGCCGGCGCAGTTCTTTATCCATCGCCCGCTTGATCGACACCGATCCGACCTGGCGGATGCCGAACTGCACCTGCGCGTTGGTGCGTTGCAGGGCTTCCAGCGCCAGTTTGATTTCGCCCTTGCGCTCGGGCAGACGCGCGAACAGTTCGCCGGTGGCGCCCTTGCTCAGGACCGAAGCGAAACGGATCGAAGTCCACTGGGTGCGCGCGGCGCTGGCGGGCACTTCGTCCTCGCGCAGGCTCAAGGCTTCGAACACCTGCATCGCCGCGCCGGTTTCGGCCATCCGGGTCAGCGCCGAGGCGCAGGCCGGCTCGGTCACGTAATAGACCTTGCCGATCTGCGCGTTGCTGTCGTCGGGCATGCTGACCAGGTTGTAACGGTAGCGCTGCGCCAGCGATTTGAAGACCGCGTCGATCACCGGGTCGACCACCGGTTGCATGGCCTCGGCCGCGCTCGCCGGCAGGCAGACGCAAAGCAACAGCGAGCAGAGCAGTCGTTTCATCGCGCCTCCTGATGACTTACCGGCGAAACGTTCTGCGGGCGCGGGTGTGAAGCGCGCGCGGCCGTAGCCCGGTCGCGCGGTAGCGGCGCGTCGCGGGTGGGTCGGGTTCGGGTCGGTGCCTGGCTCCTAGCGTCGATCTCCATCGCTTCGCGGCGCGGCGTGCGCGTCGCGGTTCACTAGCAATCAACGTTTTGATCGGCGCGGCCCGGACAGGCGAACAACGCCGTTCGTCGGCTCGCGCGCACGGGCCGCGGGCCTTGATCCGGCGCGGGATCCGAGCGCGCGCGAAGATTGGATATCGGCCATGCCACTGTGGGTTGGGTAATCGTTTACCGCGATTTGCGCGTGCGCAGGCGTTTCGCGCAGCGCATCGCAGTTCAGAATTCAGACGCTTGGCGGCCGGCGCGCGAGCGTCGCCGGCGACCGGGCGGGCGATGCGCGATCCATGATCGATATCAACGAATCGGCTGTGACGCGCGGCGAGTTAGCCGTTGCCGAATAAATATTCCTGCATAGGCTGCGTAACGCGGGCATTAGCGCTGCCCGCAGACACGTCCGGACGCACTCGCGTAAGCCCGCGTCATCTGCAACCGCAAGCTTGATCGCGAGAGGGACCAGGACGGTTCCGCCGCACTGTGCGGCTCAACGAAACCTCACGGAGTTTCGCAATGTCTCAGCCATCCCAGTATTTCCGCCTGCAAGCGCTGGCGGCCGCCACCGTATCGGTCCTGGCCATCGTCCCGGCGTTCGCCGCCGATCGGGTCAATCTGACCAGTCTGGATCCGGAGCAACCGGTCGCCGGTTTCATCGTCGCCTACAAGTCGGGTCTGGCCAAAGGCCTGGATCTGCAGCGCCAACTCGACAGCGCGGTGCGCACGCTAGGTCAGAAGGATTTGACCATCAAGCACGTGCGCTCGGTGTCCACCGGCGGTGAGTTGATCGAAGTCAGCCGTCCGCTGGACGTGGTCGAAGCGACTACGTTGATGCAGCAGATCGCGGCCAATCCGGATGTGGCCTACATCGAGCCCAACTCGATGTTCTATCCGGCCTTGACGCCGAACGACCCGAGCTATCCCTCGCAATTCGGCTTGAACGGCACCTGGGGCATCCGCGCCAACACCGCCTGGGACAACACCTATCAGGGCCAGGGCAAGATCATCGCGGTGATCGACACAGGCATCACCAGCCATCCGGATCTGGCCGCCAATCTGACCTCGCCGCAGGGCTACGACTTCATCAGCAGCGCCGCCGCCGCGCGCGACGGCAATGCGCGCGACGCCAATCCGGCCGATCAGGGCGACTGGACCACCGCCGGCCAATGCGGCGCGGGTCGTCCGGCCACCAACTCCAGCTGGCACGGCACCCACGTCACCGGCATCGCCGCGGCGGTGACCAACAACGCGGTCGGCGTCGCCGGCACCGCGTTCAAGGCCAAGGTGCTGACCGCGCGCGTGCTCGGCGCCTGCGGCGGCAGTCTGGTCGATATCGCCGATGCGATCACCTGGGCCTCGGGCGGCACCGTCGCCGGCGTGCCGGCGGTCGGCGCCAACAAGGCCACGGTGATCAACATGAGCCTGGGCGGCGGCGGCGCGTGCAGCTCGACCTTCCAGACCGCGATCAACGGCGCGGTGTCGCGCGGGGTGACGGTGGTGGTGGCGGCGGGCAACAGCAACGCCAACGCGTCCGGCTTCCAGCCGGCCAGCTGCGCCAACGTGATCAACGTCGGCGCGACCACTTCGGCCGGCGTGCGCGCCAGCTTCTCCAACTGGGGCCCGTTGGTGGACGTGGCGGCGCCGGGGCAGAGCATCCTGTCGACGCTCAACGCCGGGACCACGGTGCCGGGCGCGGCGAGCTATGCGAACTACAGCGGCACGTCGATGGCGGCGCCGTTCGTGGCGGGCGTGGTGGCGTTGATGCAGTCCAAGCCGGGCGTCGATCGCACGCCGGCGCAGGCCGAGGCGATCATCAAGGCCGCGGCGAACATCACGCCGTTCCCGTCGGTGCAGAACCCGGCGATCGGGTCGGGCATCGTCAATGCGGACAAGGCGACCGACGCTACGCCTTGAGTGCGTTCCCGCGACGCGGCACTTTCTTTTCCCGCTCGCGGGAACAGTTCCCTCTCCCGCTTGCGGGAGAGGGATTCAAGCAGGGCGACAGATGTGTTCCCTCTCCCGCTTGCCACCCAAGGTGACTTCCTTCGGGGCGCGGGAGAGGGCTAGGGTGAGGGGATGAGCGCCGCAGGCGCGAATGCTCTTGCTTGAAATGTTTCGCGATCGTGTTGCCCTCACCCCAACCCCTCTCCCGTGAACGGGAGAGGGGCTCAAGCGAGGCGTTCCCTCTCCCGCCTGCGGGAGAGGGGTTCAAGAGTGGGAGAGGGGCTTTAGCGAAATGCGGCGAGCGCAATCGCCGTGATGCATTGCGCCATCTCCAGCGCGATCCACACACAAACAGGAATCCTTGCGCGCTCGCACAACCACATGCGCGCACGCGACTTTGGTCTTACTCCGCCTCCCCGCCCAACGCACCCGCGGCCGCAACGCCGCGCATGAACAGGCCACCCGCGTGATTGAGATCACGCAACCACGGGACAGGCGTACACGCCGCGCCAGGACAACGGTTATCGCCCGCAACCATGCTGCATCGCCGCATCGTGACCGTTTTGTTGACAGCGCTGTCATAGGCGAGTTACAAGCCTTTTCGCATTGCCGCGCGGCTCCGCAGGGGGCGTCCGCGCCGGATCCGCCCACGCCGCAAAAACACGATCGGCTCCGAAGCCGACTCCGGGGAGAGGTGTACCGATGACCGTGCGTAATCCTGGCTCGCGCCTGAGCTTCGCCATCTTCGCCGCGTTGATGCTCGGCAACGCCGCCGCCCAGGACGCTGCGCCCGCGCCGGCGCGCGAGTCGGACAAGGAGGCCACCGATCTGGACTCGGTGATCGTCACCGTCGAGCGCCGCGAGCAGAGCCTGCAGAAATACGCCGGCACCGCCCAGGCTTTGTCGCAGGACGATCTGCGCGGCCTGGGCATCAACAACGAACTGCGCCAGATGCAGGTCGCGGTGCCGGGCCTGAGCATCGCCAATCAAGAGGGTGCGACTGAGGTCTTCATCCGCGGCGTGGGTTCGTCCAACAACACCGAGCTCGGCGATCCCGGCGCGGCGCCGCACGTCAACGGCGCCTACATCCCGCGTCCGCGCGGTCTGGGCGCGATGTTCTACGACCTGGAACGGGTCGAGATCAACAAAGGCCCGCAAGGCACGCTGCGCGGCCGCAACGCGCTGGCCGGCACGCTCAATATCGTGACCAAGCGGCCCGAACTCGGCGGCGCGTTCAGCGGTTACGTGCAGGGCGAGGTCGGCAATCGCGAGCAGAAGGGCTACGAAACCGCGCTGAATTTCCCGCTCGGCGAGTACGCGGCGCTGCGCTTCGCCGGCTACCACGTCGAGAAGGAAGCCGGTTTCAAGAACGTCGGCGCGTGGCAGCACCTCAAGCCGGCCGGCATTCAAGACGACACCGCCGGACGCTTGTCGTTGCTGTACGAACCCGACGACAAACTGTCGGTGTTCGCCATGCTCGATGTCGGCCGCGAACTGGGCACCGGTTACCCGGGCGCCGGTGTGTTCGACGCGGCCAAGGCCGGGTTCAAGCCGGAAGACATCGACATGCGCTCGGTGATCTACAAGGGCGTGCAGGGCAAGGTCGACAACAAGCTGTGGGGCTTCCAGGGCACGGTCCGCTACGACTTCGGCGGAGTGAACCTGGAGTACAACGGCAGCTACCGCGACGTCGATTACTTCCAGATCAACGCCGCCGCCGAAGGCAACACCTGGCCGGGTCGCGATCTGCGCGAACGCCCGGCCGGCGAGCTGCAGGCCTGGGGCGGCATCGACTACGACAACTTCGGCACCAATTACCTGCAAGCGCGTTCGCAAGCGCAGACCCACGAGCTGCGTCTGTCCTCCGACGACGACGCGCGTTTCCGCTGGACCACCGGCGGTTTCTACTTCCACGAGAAGCAGCAAGTCGGCTTCATGGCCCTGGCCGACAAGGGCGCGTTCTATTCGGGCACCGAGTTCACCATGCCCGACGTGGACGGCAAGTCCTGGGCGGTGTTCGGCGACGGCACTTTCGACGTCAACGAGCGTCTGCGGTTCAAGGGCGGCTTGCGCTACACCGATGAGCGCAAATCGCGCGACGGCATCGGCGGCAACTGGACCATCGGCCTGGGCGGCGACGGCGGCGTGTTCCAGACCCGGTTGGGCACCGAGGGCTTCGTGCCGACGCTGTTGAACCGGCCCAGCTTCCACACCACCGGCCTGGTCACCGACGCCGACAAGGCGCGTTACCTGCTGGAAGGCATCGTCCGCGCCGGCGCGCGCGACACCCTGCAGCAGCAGCTGCAAGGCATCGTCGACGGCAGCCGCCCGAACGGCACCTGCATCGACCGTCCCGACATCGGCGGCAACACCGTCAACTGCCCGGCCAACGGCCAGCACAGCTTCATCGTGCTCGGCATTCCGTCCGAGCAGCACGGCTCCAGCGCCTTCGATTTCCTCGATTGGCGCTTGGGTTTCGAGTACGACCTGAGCGACCGAAATCTGCTGTACGCGACCGTCTCCACCGGCCACAAGGCCGGCGGTTTCAACGACAGCTTCAACGTCAACGTGATCCCGGAAACCTACAAGCCCGAGGAGCTGACCGCGTTGGAGATCGGTTCGAAGAACTCGTTCGAATTCTTCGGCCGCACCTCCACCTTCAACGTCAGCGGCTTCTATTACGACTACCAGGATCAGGTGTTTCAGGACCTGACCACGATCGCGTTCGACCCGGAAGGCAAGCCGAACGGTTTCGCCCTGGTCAACCGCAACGTCGGCAAGTCCGAGCTGTACGGCATCGAGGCCGAAAGCCGGCTGCGGTTCGGCGGCGGCTTCACCCTGGATCTCAATGCGCTGTATTTGAAGACCGAAATCAAGCGCGGCGTGGTCGCCGACGTGCGCAGCCAGGATTACGGCAACGGCGGCATCACCTCGCAGATCGACCTGACCGGCAACGAGTTGCCGCTGTCCTCGGAGTTCACCTTCAACGCGCGCTTGCAGCAGGCGATCGAGTTCAGCCGCGGCAGTTTCGACTGGCAGATTCTCGGCGCCTACCGTTCTTCGTTCTTCCTGACCCAGTACAACGACCGCGACGTGACCTTCCTGCGCGACGCCTCCGGCGCGGTGGCGCGGGTCGAGAACGCGGCCGTGGCCGGGTTTCCGGACAAGCAGAAGGGTTTCACCCAGGTCAATGCCGGCGCCGGTTTCACCACCCTGGACGGTGCCTGGCGCTTTGAGGTGTGGGGCAGCAACTTGACCAACAAGGACGTGTCGCAGAAGGCGCTGGTGGGTTCGGGCGTGAACACCCGCTTCCTCAACGACGCGCGCAGCTACGGCGTGCGCGTGCGCTGGAATTTCTGACGATGCATCGCGGCGTCCCTGCCTCGCCGTTCCGGTTCCGCGCATACCCCACGGTGCGCGGGTCGGAGCGGCGGGGTGTTTGTGAGGTGGGGGGGCGGGGCGAGTGAAGTGGGCTCTTCAGTGATGTACTGCGCAATACCGCGTATTTCCCAGTCCGTCATTCCCGCGAAGGCGGGAATCCAGGGCCTTTCGTGCGAGAACATTTGAAGTCGCTGGATGTTCGGCTCCGCCGAAGTAAAGCGGAGCCCGCTTTCGCGGGAATGACGGACCCAAAGTAGCGGCGCAACTGGAAACTACGAACAACAACCACAGGACCGCATGAAACTCCCACTGCTCGACACCCTGATCGTCCTGATCTACCTCGCCGGCGTCTTCGCCCTCGCGCAATGGGTGTCGCGCGAAAAGGCCGGGCACGAAAAAACCGCGAAGGACTACTTCCTCGCCAGCAAGGCGCTGCCGTGGTGGGCGATCGGCGCGTCGTTGATCGCGGCCAACATCTCCGCCGAGCAGATCATCGGCATGTCCGGTTCGGGCTACGCGCTGGGTCTGGCGATCGCGTCCTATGAATGGATGGCCGCGGCCACGCTGCTGGTGGTCGGCAAGTTCTTCCTGCCGGTGTTCCTGCGCAACGGCATCTACACCATGCCGCAGTTCCTGGAGGAGCGGTACGGCAACCGCATCCGCACCTTGATGGCGGTGTTCTGGCTGGGCCTGTACGTGTTCGTGAACCTGACCTCGATCGTTTGGCTGGGTTCGCTGGCGGTGGCGCAGGTCACCGGCATGGACCAGATGCTGGCCTTGACCCTGCTGGGCGCGTTCGCGCTGGCCTATCAGTTGTACGGCGGCCTGAAGGCGGTCGCGCTGACCGACATCGTGCAGGTGACTTTGTTGGTGCTCGGCGGCTTGTTGGTGGCCGGGCTGACCTTGAGCAAGATCGGCGACGGCGCCGGGGCGATCGCAGGTTTCCAGAAATTGATGGCCACCCATCCGGATCACTTCAAGATGATCCTGTCGCCGGACAATCCGCACTACAAGGACTTGCCCGGCATCGGCGTGCTGCTCGGCGGTCTGTGGGTCGCCCACGTCAGCTATTGGGGCTTCAACCAATACATCATCCAGCGCGCGCTCGCCGCCAAGGATTTGCGCGAAGCGCAGAAGGGCATCGTGTTCGCGGCCGGGCTGAAGATCATCCTGCCGATCATCGTGGTGCTGCCGGGCATCGCCGCGGTGATGCTGGCGCCGGGCCTGAAGCGCTCCGACGACGCGTATCCGGCGATGATGGAATTGCTGCCCAGCGGCGTGCTCGGTTTGGTGTTCGCGGCGCTGGTCGCGGCGATCGTCGCTTCGCTGGCGTCCAAGATCAACTCGGTGGCGACCATCTTCACCCTGGATTTCTACGCCAAGTACCGGCCGCAGGCGTCGGAGCGGCAGTTGGTGCGGGTCGGACGCATCACCGCGGCGGTGTCGATCGTCATCGCGATCCTGACCGCGCGGCCATTGCTGGGCAACTTCGATCAGGGCTTCCAGTACATCCAGGAATACACCGGATTCTTCACCCCCGGGATCGTGGTGATCTTCCTGTTCGGGCTGTTCTGGAAGCGCGCCAACGAAGCCGGCGCGCTGACCGCGGCGATCGGTTCGTTCGTGCTGTCGCTGCTGTTCAAGAAGTACCTGTGGACCGAGCTGCCGTTCGTCAACCGGATCGGTCTGGTGTTCCTGATCTCGGCCGCGCTGCTGGTGATCGTGTCGCTGGCCACGCGCACCGCCAGCGGCAGCGACCGTATCCGCAACGACGGCGTCAGTTACGCCACCGCGCCTTCGTTCAACGTCGCCGCGGTCGCCGTGCTGGCGATTCTGATCGCGCTGTACGCGTTGTTCTGGTGAGCGATCGGGCGCGCGCCGCGCGAGCTTGCCTCAACGCTGACCCGGCGGCGTTGCTGCCGCCGGGGCCGGGCGAATGCCGGCGCTCAGCGCCGGCGCGAGCGGCCCTTGCCGACCGGGCCGGTGGATTGGCGCAGCTGCAGCTCGTAACCGGCGGTGATCATCTGGCCGCTGTCGGGCGTCTTGATCCGCTTGAACAGCTCGTTGGTGGCCAGCCGTCCCATCTCGCGGGTGGGCTGGCGCACGGTGGTCAGCGGCGGATAGATCTGGCGCGAGATCGGGGTGTCGTCGAAGCCGCACACCGACACGTCGCCGGGAATCGACAAGCCCATTTCGCTGGCGGTGCGGATGGTGCCGGCGGCCATGTCGTCGTTGGCGGCGAAGATCGCGGTCGGCGGGTTGTCCATCAGCAGCAGGCGCTGGGCGCAGATCGCGCCGGTGTCGTAGTGGAAATCGCCTTCCACCACCAGCTCCGGATCGAACTCGATGCCGGCCGCGGCCAGGCCGTCGCGGTAGCCGTTCAAGCGCCACTGGCTGGCGCCGTGCTCGGGATGGCCCTTGATGTGGGCGATGCGGCGATGCCCCAGCGACACCAGGTGCGCCATCATCTCGCGCACCGCGCGCTCTTCGTCCAGGACCACGCCGATGCGGCCGGTGCGCAGCTTGGGCGAGATGTTGGCGTAGGGAATGCCGAGCTGGCCCAGCCGCTTCATCAGCCCGGGGTGGTCGGTCAGCGGCGGCGTCAGCACCAGGCCGTCGGCGCGCGAGTGCTGGATGATTTCGTCGACATTGGCCAGGAACTTGCGGTCGCTGTAGGTGACCGGCCCGAGCATCAGGTTGTAGTGCTGGGCGATGCAGGCATCGAGCATGCCGGCCTGCACTTCCATCAGGTAGTTGCTGGACGGGTTGTCGTACAGCAGCGCGACCAGGAACGAGCGCTGTCCGGCCAGGCTGCGCGCGGAGGGATTGGGCCGGTACTGCAGCTTGCGCGCGGCGGCCTCCACGCGCTTGCGCGTGTCCTCGCTGACGTTGGGCTCTTGGTTGAGCACGCGCGAGACGGTCTTCATCGACACGCCCGCCGCTTCCGCCACATCTTCGATGCGAACCCGCATAACCGGTCGTTTCCTTTACCGCGTGTTGCGCGCATTTTGCCAGAACGCGCGGCCCATACTCATCCGTTTCGCTCGGCCTTGGGTTTAGTCACACCCAAGCCGCGCATGACCTTTCAGACCACAGGAGCATTGCATGAACGCAGAGTCTAGCGCAGGCGCGCGCGGGGCGATTGCCTCGATCCAGCCGGCGAATCCGCGCCGCCGGCATCTGGTTTTCGCCCTCGCGCTGGCCCTTTCGACCGCTCCGGCGTTCGCCGCCGACGGCGCGCCCGCGCCGGCGGCGAGCATCGATCCGGCGCATTGGCCGGCCATGACCCCGCCGATTCCGCGCGATGCCGCACTGGAAAAACGCATCGCCCAACTGCTGGCCAAGATGAGCGTGGAAGAGAAGGTCGGCCAGATCGTCCAGGCCGACATCAACAGCGCCACGCCCGAAGATGTGCGCAAGTACCACATCGGCTCGGTCCTGGCCGGCGGCAATTCCGAGCCCGGCGGCATCTCCGAGCCGGGCGGCAATTACGCCGCGCCGCCGCAGGACTGGCTGGACATCGCCGACAAGTTCTACAACGCCTCGATGGACGACAGCGACGGCAAGGTGGCCGTGCCGATCATCTTCGGCATCGACGCGGTGCACGGGCACAACAATCTGATCGGCGCGACGCTGTTCCCGCACAACATCGGCCTGGGCGCGACCCGCAATCCCGAGTTGATCCGCAAGATCGGCGCGGCCACCGCGGCCGAGGTGCGCGCCACCGGCATGGAGTGGACCTTCGCGCCGACCCTGACGGTGCCGCGCGACGATCGCTGGGGCCGCACCTACGAAGGCTATTCGGAAGACCCGCGGGTGGTGGTGAGCTACGCCGCTGCGGCGATCGAAGGCCTGCAGGGCAAGGTCGGCAGTAAGCAATTCCTCGACGGCGCGCACGTGATCGCCTCGGCCAAGCACTTCCTCGCCGATGGCGGCACCTTTGAGGGCCGCGACCAGGGCGATGCCAAGATCGGCGAGGACGAACTGCGCGACATCCACGGCGCCGGTTACCCGCCGGCGTTGAAGGCCGGCGCGCAGACGGTGATGGCCTCGTTCTCCAGCTGGCAGGGACGCAAGATGCACGGCAACGCCGATCTGCTGACCGGCGTGCTCAAGCAGCGCATGGGCTTTGACGGCTTCGTGGTCGGCGACTGGAACGCGCACGGCCAGTTGAGCGGTTGCAGCAACGACAACTGCGCGGCGGCGTTCAATGCCGGCGTGGACATGCTGATGGCGCCCGACAGCTGGCGCGGCTATTACGACAACGCGCTCAAGCAGGTGAACAGCGGCGAGATTTCGATGGCCCGGCTCGACGATGCGGTCACGCGCATTCTGCGGGTCAAGCTGCGCCTGGGCTTGTTCGAAGCCGGCGCGCCGTCCAAGCGCCCGCTCGGCGGCAAGTTCGAACTGCTCGGCAGCCCCGAGCACCGCGCGATCGCCCGGCAGGCGGTGCGCGAGTCGCTGGTGCTGTTGAAGAACGACAACAACGTGCTGCCGGTATCGCCCAAGCAGCGAGTGTTGGTGCTCGGCGACGGCGCCGACAACATCGCCAAGCAATCCGGCGGCTGGACCTTGAACTGGCAGGGGACCGGATTGAAGCCCAGCGATTTCCCCAACGCGCAGTCGATCTGGGGCGGTTTGCGCGAGCGCATCGAGGCGGCCGGCGGGCAGGCGGAGTTGTCGCGCGACGGCAGCTACAAGAACAAGCCGGACGTGGCGATCTTCGTTTACGGCGAAGACCCGTATGCCGAGTTCCAGGGCGATCTGCGCACGCTGTCGTTCCGGCCCACGCGCAATCCCGAACTGGAGACGATCAAGCGGCTCAAGGCCGAGGGCATCGCGGTGGTGAGCGTGTTGCTGTCGGGGCGGCCGTTGTGGGTCAATCGCGAGATCAACGCCTCCGACGCGTTCGTCGCCGCGTGGTTGCCGGGCTCGGAAGGCGGCGGCATCGCCGACGTGTTGCTGCGCGATGCCAAGGGCGGCATCGGCCACGACTTCAAGGGCAAGCTGTCGTACTCGTGGCCGCGCACGGCGGTGCAGATCGTCAATGTCGGCGACAAGGAGTATTCGCCGCAGTTCGCCTTCGGTTACGGGCTGAGCTATGCCAAGGGCGGCAAGGTCGGGGTGTTGGCCGAAGATCCGGGCACGGCCGATATCGATCAGCGCTCGATGCAGTTCCTCGGCCGCGGCGCGTTGCCGCGCGGGTGGAAGTTGCGGGTGGATTCGCAAGGCAAGCGTGCGGACGCGATCAAGCCGCCGCTGGCGACGGCCGACGGCGCGGTCAGCGTGGCCGCGGTGGATTACAAGGCGCAGGAAGACGCGTGGCGCCTGGATTGGAAGGGCGATGCTCGGGTGGAGTGGGTCGCCGACGCGCCGGTGGAGTTGGTGCGCGAGACCAACGGCGATGTGCAGTTGCTGATTACGCTGAAGGTCGATGCGGTCGGCGCGGGCGATGCGACTTTGCTTGCCGGGTGCGGTCCCAAGTGCGAGGCGAAGCTGCCGGTCGGCGCGATTCTGCGCGGTTTGCCGAAGGGGCAGTGGCAGCGGATCGGCGTGCCGCTCAAGTGCGTGCGCGCAGCCGGCGGGGACATGGGCAAGTTGGAGGTGCCGTTCGGTCTGCAGGCGGGCAAGGGGACGTCGATCACCTTGCACGAGGTGGCGTATGGGACCGATGCGGAGCAGGTGGTGGATTGCAAGCGGCAGTGAGGTGACGTTTGCCCTCACCCCAACCCCTCTCCCGCTTTGCGGGAGAGGGGCTCTCGTAGCTTGCTCTTGCTCTTAGCCCCTCTCCCGCTTGCGGGAGAGGGGTTGGGGTGAGGGCAGCCCGCCAAATCACAACCTGGACAGTTTGTCCTGTGGCAGTTTGCCGCACTGCCCCCGTGCGCCGCCGGGTTTAGGATGCCGCGCATGAACGCAACGACCTTTTCCCGTGCCGTTCTCCACGGCACCGGTGCCGGCGGCCTGATCGTCGACGACGACGCGGCCTACGCCGTGACCCTGCAACGCAGTCTGGCCCGCCGCGGCATCCAGGCGCGCACCGCCGCCAACCTGCGCGAAGCGCTCGATCACGCCTTCGCCCAAGTCCCGGCCTTCGCCTTGATCGACCTCAAGCTGGGCAGCGAATCGGGCCTGCAACTGATCCGTCCGCTGCGCGAACTGCACGCGGACATGCGCATCGTCCTGGTCACCGGCTACGCCAGCGTCGCCACCGCGGTCGACGCGATCAAGCGCGGCGCCGACGACTACCTGCCCAAGCCGGCGAGCATCGCCGCGATCCTGGGCGCATTGGGCCTGGACTCGGGCGAAACCCCGACCACGACCGACGCGCCCGACACGATGACGCCGCTGCGCCGATTGGAGTGGGAACACATCCAGCAAGCGCTCAACGACACCGGCGGCAATATTTCCGCGACCGCGCGCCTGCTCGGCATGCACCGGCGTTCGCTGCAACGCAAGCTGGGCAAGCGGCCCGGACCCGAGCGGATCCTGGGCCGCGACTAGCCGAGCCGCACGCGCTAGTGTCCGGCGCCCAGCGCCCGCACCGGCGCCTGCACGGTCTGCTCGCTGCGCTTGCCCGCGGCGTCTTCGAACACCAAGGTGATGGCGACCTGTTGCCCCGCGGCGAGCGGCTGCTTCAGATCGATCAGCATGATGTGATACCCGCCCGGCGCCAGCGCCACCGCGCGGTCCTTGGGCAGATCCAGCGCGGCGATCTGGCGCATGCGCATCATCTGTCCCTGCATCTTCATCTCGTGCACTTCTGCGGTGTTGGCAACCGGCGAGCGCGCCGCGACCAGACGCAGATCGCGCGCCGCGGTCAAACGCATAAATGCGCCAGTGGCCTTTTGTTGCGGCACCGTGCCGCGCACCCACGGTTCCTGGATCGCGACTTGAGCGTGGGCGATGCCGGACAGGCTCAACGCGGCGACCGCGGCGAGCGCGAGAATTCGGTAGTTCATCGGCAGAGCGCCCTCACAGAATTTGACGGATGTCGTGCACGCAATCGGCCGCGCTTTGCTCATGCCGCAAGGCCATGCGCAGCGCGCCGCCGGCGTCGTAGACGTAGCTCAGCGCGGAGTGGTCGATGGTGTAGGTCGAGCCGGTCGGCACCTTGGCGTAGACCACGCGAAAGGCCTTGGCGGTTTCGGCGATGCGCTGCGGCGTGGCGGACAGGCCGATGAAACTGGGATCGAAGGCTTCGGTGTAAGTGCGCAGCACCTGCGGCGTGTCGCGTTCGGGATCCAGGGTCACGAACAGCACCTGCAGCCGATCGCCGTCGGCGCCCAGCAACTTGCGGATCTGCACCGCGCGGGTCAGCGCGGTCGGGCATACGTCCGGGCACAGGGTGAAGCCGAAGAACAGCAGCACGATCTTGCCGTGGAAATCGGCCAGCGTGCGTTCGCGTCCTTGCGGATCGAGCAGACGGAAGTCGTTGCCGAAACCGCTGCGTCGGCTCAGATCGATGCCGTGCAACGACAACGGCCGGTCGCGGCCGCAGGCCGACAGCAATGCCGCCGCGCCGAGACCGGCGAGCACGCGTCGACGCGAACGCGAGGCGATGAGACTTGGATGATCGCGCACGGCCCACCTGATCGATGCGGAAGGCCTGCATTGCAGCACCGACGCGATCGGCGCGGATGTGGCTCAGTGTCGCAGGACGCGCTCAGCGAGCGCATCGCAACGCGCACTTACAAGTCGCGCACCACCCAACCGCTGGGATGCGGCGATTGATCGGCGTCCAACGCCGCTTGCGCGACCGCGTCGGGCGATTGGCCGGCGCGCCAGGCCGCGGCGATCGCCGCCAGCCGTTCGCGGGTGGCGCGGGTGTAGGCGCCTTCGAGTTCGTTCTGCGCGTCGGAGGCGAGTTTCTGCGGGTACAGCGTGCGCGCGTCTTCGCTGCGGTTGAGCAGGGCGATCAGCCGCGACAACGCGGTGCGGAAGGTCTCCGCGCCCAGGGCGGTGCGTTGGGTGCGCTGCAAATGCCAGACCGTCAGGTATTCCACCGGGCCGAGCTGGCGGCGCGGGGTGGCGCCGAAGAAATGCCCCGACAGCGCGCTCACCGCGACCGGGCCGGTGGCGTCGGGCAGGCGGGTGGCGCCCCAGGAGCTGAGCGCGCCGCCGGGCAGGTCCATGCGCCGCAGCGCGGTGCCGAAGGTGTCCGCAAGCAAACGCTGGGCGCGCGCGTCGTCGCTCTCGGCGACCACGCCGAGCAGGCGGATGAACAAGGGATAGCGGTCCTCGCCGAGCCGCCGCACCACCCGCTTGAGCACGGTCAGCCGGTACTCCGGGTCGCTGTGCGCGGCCAGCGCCGAGATCAGCCGGTCGGCTGCGGCGCGCAGGGCTTCGGGCGAGGGGGCGGCATCGTTCACGGTACGGCGCGGGAGGGCAGCGAAGAAGCCGCTAGCCTAGCCCAGCGCGATCGTGCGCGGCTCATCGAGTCGAATCGATCGGCCGGGGTCCGGCTCAGGCGGTCAGCGAATCCAGCACCGCATCGGTGCCGCGGTCGGCGGCGGCCGACAGGTCCATGCTGCCGAGTTCGCGTTCCAGCCCGGCATCGCCGGCCAGCAGGCGCTCGCCGGCCGGAACGTCTTGCCAGGCATCGGCGTTGAGCACGGTTTCGCCGGCATCGACCGCGGGCGGCGCGTAGGCCGGGACGGCGTGGGCGATCGCGGCGCTGTGCTGGATCGGGTCTTGAGCGGCCGGCTCGCGACTGCGCAGGCTCTCGAGCGCGGCCTGGCTGTCTAAGCCAGTGCGGTCGATGCGCGAGTCGGGGCCGATGGTGCTCATGCGGGGCGGGTGGCGGGTGAAGTCGGGGGGATGGACGCAATGTAGCGCTCGGGGGCAAAAGGGCCAACTCGGGGTGACCCTAGGTCGGCCCAGCCCTGTTCATTCAGGGCCCCGGACCGGCCAAGGCCGGCCCCGGC